>NZ_JBFAZH010000344.1:0-6890 GCF_040681735.1 Actinoplanes sp. NPDC051633
GTCCCGGCCGCCGCGGCGACCGTCCAGCCCCGCGCGTACAACGCCCGGGAGAGCAGCGCGAACAACGCGTACCCGAACAATCCCGCCGCGAACCCCGCGATGCCCGGCGCCGCCGCCTCGGCCCGGACCAGCTCCGCGATCGGCGTGGCCAGCGCGGCCAGCGCCGCCGCGCCCAGCCCGGCGAGCAGCACCACCGACCGGGCCGCGGGAGCGAGCGCCGCGCGGTACCCGTCGAGGTCCGCGGCCGACAGCGTCGGGTACACCGCGGTGGCCAGCGGCACGGCGAGAACCGCCCAGGGCAGCAGGAAGACGGTCTGCGCGGCGTTGTACGCGACCAGCCCGCCGCTGACCGCCAGCAGGATCGCGACCAGGGCCATGACCTGCTGTGCGCCGACGGTGACCGCACCGGCCCAGCCGAGCCGGATCGCTCGCCGGCCCTCGTCGCCCGGGAAGGCGTACCGCGGCCGCAGCCGCAACCGAAGCCGCCGCAGCGGGATCAGCAGGCACAGCGCGAGCACCAGCACGCCCAGCGTGGTGCCCACCGACAGCACCCGCTCGCCGGCGTCGCTGAGCCCGCCGAAGTCGGTGCGGGCGCCGTCCATGGCCGCATAGGTCAGGTACGCGCTCATCACCGTGACGCTGGACAGCAGGGGTGCGATCACCGGCCAGGCGAAGCGGTGGTGCGCCTGCAGCACACCGGTGAGCACGATCCCGATGCCGTAGAGCGGCAGCTGCGGCGCGAACACCCGCAGCATGCTCGCCGCCACCTCGCGGTGCTCGTCGGGCACCCCGGGCAGCAGCGCGGAGATCGGCCCGGCCAGCAGCGCGACCAGCACGGCCAGCGGCACGAGCAGCGTCAGTACCCAGGTCAGCAGCGCGGACGACACCGCGTTCACCCGCTCGCGGTCGCCGGTCGCCACGTGCGCGGCCAGCAGCGGCACCACCAGGGACGCCAGCGCGCCCCCCGCGACCAGCTCGAAGACGATGTTCGGGATGGTGTTCGCGGCGTTGTAGATGTTGCCGAGCGGCCCGGTGCCGACGGTCTGCAGGAAGACGAAGGTGCGCCCGAAGCCGGCGATCCGGGAGATGACGGTGAGGATCGTGATGACGGCGGCCGCCCCGGCGATCCGAGTCGCACTCGCACCCGCCGGGTTCGCCGAGCCGGTGGTCACCGAGGCAGCCGGCCCAGCTCGTCGAGCGTGCGCAGCCACGGCGTGTCCTCGATGACCTTGGTGAAGCTGACCTTCTCGCTGGCGGCGGTGAGCCCGGCCAGCACGGCCAGCGCGAGCGCGCGCCCGACCGGGCCCGTGCGCGCCACCAGGGCCACGCCGAGCAGGGCGCCCAGAGCGTTCGCCCCGGCATCGCCGAGCATGATCTCCTCGCCGAGGTCGGCGGGCAGCAGCGCGGCCGCCGCGCCCAGCGTGCCGGCGGCCACCGACCCGTCGCGGCCCAGCGCCAGCGGGGCGCCGATCACCGCGCCGGCTTTGATCGCCCGGCCGGGGCGCAGGTCGAGCAGGTTGAGCAGGTTGGCGGTCCCGGCGATCACCCCGGCGCCCAGCAGGACATCGGCCCTGTTCCGCGACGGCAGCAGGGCCGAAGCGGCCAACGCCCCGGCCCCGACACCGACGATCTTCACCAGTCCGGAGGTGACCCGCCCCTCGCGCAGCGCGCCGAGGTGACCGCGGAAGCCCTTGGCCTTGTGCTCCGGGCGGTTTCCCACGACGTCGTCGTACAGGCCGACCGCGCCGGAGATCGTGCCGGCGACCACCGCCGCCCGCCGGTGCCGGCCGCCGGCCGCGGCTCCGACGGTGGCGCCCAGGGCCAGCGCCGGCCCGCCGGCCAGCGACACCGTGCGGCCGTGGAAGTTGGTGCGGTCGAGGGCGCTGTCACGGCGGGCCCAGGCCAGAACGGCGCGGGCGGTGAGGGCGCCGATGAGTGGAGACATGGCCGGTAAGGCTACGCGGCGGCCCTGGGCACCAGCGCGGTGCCGCCGGCCAGGCCGTACTGCCCCACCTTGCCGCCGACCACCCGCTCGACCACGGTCAGCGCGGTCGCCACCTGCCCCTGCACCGAGCTCGCATTGTCCACCGTGGAAATGGTCTTGACCAGCGTCGGGTCGGCCCGCACCTCGGCCACCAGGTTGCCGTCCACCGCGCCGTCGCCGGCCACCACGGTGGGCCGCGCCGCGCCCGCGAACTGCGTGGTCAGCGTGACCGCCGCCTGGGTCTTCTTGGCGGCCTGGGTGTCGGTCGGCGGCAGCCCGGAGACGATCACCGTCGCCTCGGCGCCCGCGGCCGGCTTCTCGGTGTCCACGGAGATGTAGCCGGGCTCGGCGTACGCGGTGAGCACCGACGTCAGGTCGCCGGCGCTGACCGGGCTGGACTGCTGCTGCAACGCCCGGGCCAGCAGCGCGCTGGAGGTCTCGACCCCGTTGCTGTTCATCGGCAGCCCGGCCGCCGGGACGGTCGGCTGCGACGCCTGCTCGGCCAGGTCGAGCAGCTCGACGTCGTTGAGCGGGTCGAAGAACTTCTCCTGCACGTCGATCTTCGCGGTGACCGTCGCGCCGGCCACGGTCAGCATGCTGATCACCTGATCGGCGTACTTGTCCGTGTTCGGCAGCGCCAGCACCAGGATCTTGCGGCCGGCCAGCTTGCCGTTGAGCAGCATCGGCGACACCTGGGTGGCGAAGACCTGGGCGTTGGTGAGCTCCTCGCGGAACTGGTTCTGCTGGTCGCGCAGGTTGCTGTTGTCCTTGCTGACCGACTGCACCTGCTCCTGGAGGCTGTCGGCGACCGGGCCGTTGAGCGCCGCGGTGCCGACGACCAGGCCGATCGCCAGCGCGAGGAAGACCGCCGTCAGCGACACCACGTGGTACCGGAAGTTGATCACGACAGGAAAGCCCCAGAGCTAGAAGAGGTGGCCCAGCTGGAACACGAGATTGTCCCACCACTCACTGACCACGGCGAGGTAGGCCTTGGCCACCGTGGAGACCGCCACCGCGGAGGCCATCGACGCGATCGCGGAGAGGACGAGCAGCAGCAGCGACGAACCGCTGATGTTCTGCCGGTAGAGCCGGCTCACGCCCTTGGCGTCGACCAGCTTGCCGCCGACCTTGAGCCGGGTGAGGAAGGTGGAGGCCATGCCGCCGCGGCCCTTGTCGAGGAACTCGACCAGGTTGGCGTGCGTGCCGACCGCGACGATCATCGACGCGCCCTTCTCGTCGGCCAGCAGCATCGCGAGGTCCTCGCTGGTGGCCGCGGCCGGGAAGGTGAGGGCGGCGATGTCGAGCTGGGCGACCCGGTCCAGGCCCGGGGCACGACCATCCGGGTACGCGTGCACGACCACCTCGGCGCCGCAGCGCAGCACGTCGTCGGTGACCGAGTCCATGTCCCCGATGATCATGTCGGGGGTGTAGCCGTTCTCCACCAGGGCGTCGGCGCCGCCGTCCACGCCGATCAGCACCGGCTTGAACTCCCGGATGTACGGCCGCAGCACCTCGAGGTCGGCCTTGTAGTCGTAGCCGCGGACCACGATCAGCACGTGCCGGCCGGCGATGTTCGTCTGCACCATCGGCACGCCGACGCCGTCGAGCAGCAGATCGCGTTCCTTCTGCAGGTAGTCCATGGTGTTCGCGGCGAACGCCTCGAGCTGCACCGACAGGCCCTCGCGCGCGTCGGCCATGGCCGCCGCGACGGTCTCCTTGTCCTGCCGGATGCCGGTCGCCACCGCCTCGCCGTCGAGCAGCACGGTGTCGCCCTCGATGGTGACCACGTCACCCTCGCGGATGCGGTCGATCAGCTCCTCGCCCAGGTCGTCGATCAGCGTGATGCCGGCGCCGACGAGCACCTCCGGGCCGAGGTTCGGATAGCGCCCCGAGATCGACGGCTTGGCGTTGAGCACGGCTAGCACCCCGACCGCGACCAGCGAGTCGGCGGCCACCCGGTCGATGTCGACGTGGTCGATGACCGCGATCTCCCCAGGGCGCAGCCGCCCGACCAGGCGCTTGGTCCGGCGGTCGACGCGGGCGATGCCGGATTGCTCTCCCGGTTCGACCGTCCGGGTCCGGCGCAGAGTGGGAAGTCGCATCGTGGCCCATCCTGACACGCCGATTCACCCCGGCCACACGCGACATGCGCGATCTCACCCCCAAAAGGGGCAAATTGGTGGGCTGCCTAGCCGCGTTTCTCCTTGCCCGCGACGGCCAGCAGCTCCTCGGCGTGCGCGATGCCCAGGTCTGAGTCGGGCAGGCCGGCGAGCATCCGGGCCAGCTCACGCGCCCGCTCGGTCTCCTCCACGACGCGTACCCCGCTGGTCGTGATCGCCCCGCCCATGTCCTTGGCGACCACCAGGTGCCGATCGGCGAATGCCGCCACCTGCGGCAGGTGGGTCACGACCAAGACCTGATGGGTACGCGCCAAGCGCGCGAGCCGCCGCCCGATCTCCACCGCGGCCTGCCCGCCCACCCCGGCGTCCACCTCGTCGAAGACCAGCGTCTCGGGCCCGCCCGCACCGGCGAAGACCACCTCGATGGCCAGCATCACCCGCGACAGCTCGCCGCCCGACGCGCCTTTCTGCAACGGCAGCGCCGGCGCGCCCGGGTGGGCCAGCAGCCGCAGCTCCACCTCGTCGGCGCCGTCCGGCCCCGGCCCCTCGCCCCGCGGCGACACCACCACCTGCACCTTGGAGTGCGGCATGGCCAGCCCGGCCAGCTCGACGCTCACCTGGTCGGAGAACCGCCCGGCCGCCTCGGCGCGCGCCTCGGTGAGCCGGCCGGCCAGCTCGAACACCAGCGCCTCGAGCCGCTGCCGCTCGCGGTCGAGCTCCTCGAGCAGCTCGTCGGAGGTGTCCAGCAGCCCGAGGCGCTCGCGCGCGTGCTCGGCCCAGGCGATCACGCCGTCGACGTCGTCGGCGTACTTGCGCATCAGGGCGCGCAACGCGGCCCGCCGCTCGTAGATCACCTCGAGCCGGGCCGGGTCCGCGTCCAGCAGGCCCAGATACGCCGACAGCTCGGCGGACACGTCGCCGACCAGGGTCGCCGCCTCCTCGACGCGGGCCGCCAGATCGCCGAGCTTGGGGTCCACACCGGCCTGCGCCTCGAGCGTGCGCCGCGCCGCGCCGAGCAGCTGGGTCGCGTCCGGCGCGTCCTCGGTGACCTCGACACCGCCGGCGAGGGCCTGCGCCGCCTGCGCCGCGGCCACCCGCAGGCCCTCGGCGTGCTCCAGGCGCTGCCCCTCGGCGCGCAGCTCGTCGTCCTCGCCCGGCTGCGGATCCACCCGGGTGATCTCGTCGAGCCCGAGCTTGAGCAGCTCGGCCTCCTGCGAGCGCTCGCGGGCGTTGCGGCGCCGGTCGGCCAGGTCGTCGACGGCGGTCCGCCAGCGCGCATGCGCCTCGCGATAGGTCTCCAGCAACTTCTCGTGCTCGGGCCCGGCGAACCGGTCGAGCGCGCCGCGCTGCTCGGCCGGGCGTAGCAGCCGCAACTGGTCGGACTGCCCGTGCACGGCCACCACCTGCTCGCCGACCTCGCTGAGCATCGCCACCGGCATGCTGCGGCCGCCGACGTGCGCCCGGGACCGGCCCTCGATCGTCACCGTGCGGCTGAGCAGGACGGTGCCGTCGTCGTCGACCTCGGCGCCCGCCTCGGTGATCCGCTCGGTGACCGCGCCGCCGAGCGTCCCGGCCAGGCGCAGCCGGCCCTCGACCACGGCCCGGCCCGGGTCGGCGCGCACCCGCCCGGCGTCGGCGCGGCCGCCGAACAGCAGGCCCAGCCCGGTCACCACCATGGTCTTGCCCGCGCCGGTCTCACCGGTGATGACGTTCATCCCCGTCGTCAGGTGCAGGGTCGTGTCGTCGATGACGCCGAGCCCGGTGATCCGCAGTTCCTCCAGCACAGGGCAGAGGGTAGTGGGGGCGTGTGACAACTGCCCACTCGCCGAGGGCATCTCCCGTGGATCAGCGTCGATTTCCGCGCCAGCCGTCCACCGGCAGGGCGAACTTGGCCACCAGCGTGTCGGTGAACGGGCGCGGCGCGAGCCGCACCAGGCGGACCGGCAGGTCACCACGCTCCACGGTGACCCTGGCGCCGGGCGGCAGGTCCCAGGTGCGCCGGCCGTCGCAGCAGAGGACGGCGAACGACGTGTACGGGTCCACGGTGATCGTGAAGGTCGAGGTCGGCGCGGTCACCAGCGGCCGGCTGAAGAGAGCGTGGGCGCTGATCGGCACCAGCAGCAGCGCCTCGACCTCGGGCCACACCACGGGCCCGCCGGCCGAGAACGCGTAGGCCGTCGAGCCGGTCGGCGTGGCGCACACCACCCCGTCGCAGCCGTAGCGCGACAGTGGCTTGCCGTCCACGTCGACGAGCAGCTCGAGCATCTGGGCGCGCTGTCCCTTCTCGACGCTGACCTCGTTGAGCGCGAACGACTCGGCGATCAGCCGCCCGTCGTACTCTGCGCGCACGTCCAGCGTCAGCCGCTCGTGGACCGAGTACGACCCCGCGACCACCTCGTCGATGACCCGGTCGATGTCGCCGGTCTCGGCCACCGCCAGGAACCCGACGTGCCCGGTGTTGATGCCGAGCATCGGCGCCTTCGCCGGGCGGGCCAGCTCGGCGGCCCGCAGGAAGGTGCCGTCGCCACCCATCGCCAGCACGATCTCGACGCCCTGGGCGGCGTCCGGATCGTCGGTCATCGGGATGACGCCGGCCGGCAGGTCCAGGTCGCCGACCTCCTCGGTCAGCACCCGCACCTCGAAGCCCGCCGCCAGCAGGTCCTGCGCGACCGTCCGGGCGTGCGCGGCGCTCTGCCGGCGGCCCGTGTGGGGCCCCAGCCGGGGGGCGCGCGGCATAGACTGTCCACCACGGGGTGGGGGGGTAATGTTCCCGACGGGGCCGCGGC
>NZ_JBFAZH010000345.1:0-6873 GCF_040681735.1 Actinoplanes sp. NPDC051633
GGCACGTGGGTCGAGCCCGGCGGTGGGCTCGTCGAGGAACAGCACAGCCGGGGTCAGGATGAGACCGGCCGCTATGTCCAGGCGGCGGCGCATGCCGCCGGAATAGGTCGAGACCGCCCGCTCGGCGGCCTCGTCGAGGCCGAAGGCGACAAGCAGTTCACGAGCCCGGGTACGGGCGTCGGCGGTGCTCAGGCCGTAGAGCCGGCCGAACATCACCAGGTTCTGCCGGCCGCCGAGGATCTCGTCGACCGCCGCGTGCTGCCCGATCAGGCCGATCCGGCGCCGGACCTGGTCGGCCTGGCGCCGGACGTCGAAGCCGGCGACCCGCGCCGAGCCGTCGTCGTAGTCGATCAAGGTGGTGAGGGCTCGCACCGCCGTGCTCTTGCCGGCGCCGTTCGGCCCCAGCAGCCCGTGGATGGTGCCGGCCTCGACGTGCAGGTCGAAGCCGTCGAGGGCGTGCAGATCGCCGTAGCGCTTGCGTAGTCCGTCCGCTGTCAGAGTGTGGTCGGCCACCGGTGCTCCTAACTCCGTACGCCACACGGAAAAAGTGGCGCGGTACACCGTACACCCCACGGGGTAATCTCCGCACATGGAAAATTCGGACGTTGACCGCACCCTCACGCTGCTGTGGCGGCGGACGCTCGGCACGCCGCAGGGAACGCGCGGGCCGAAGCAGCGGTTCAGCGTCGACGAGGTGATCCGCGCCGGGGTGGAGGTCGCCGACGCCGAGGGGCTGCCTGCCTTCTCGATGCGCAAGGTGGCCGACCGACTCGGCCTGAAGCTGATGTCGATCTACACCTACGTCCCGGGGCGATCCGAGCTGATCGGCCTGATGGTGGACGAGGTGGCCGGCGAGCGGGAGTTGCCCGAGCTCAGCGGCACGTGGCGGGACCGGCTCACCACGGTCGCGCAGCAGCTCTGGGACGAGTTCCACCGCCACCCGTGGCTGCTGCAGGTCGACGAGAGCCGGCCCTGGATCGGGCCGCACGTGTCCGACCGGTTCGAGTGGCAGCTCTCCGCGATCGAGGGCGCCGGATTCACCGACCTGGAGATGGATCAGACCATCACCCTGATCAGCGATTTTGCGGCGGCCGCCGCGCGCACGTCGGTCAACACGCGGCGGACCGCGGAACGATCCGGCATCTCCGACCTGCAGTGGTGGGAGATCAATGCTCCGATCCTGGAGCGTGTGATGCCGGACGGCGCATACCCCATCTCCGGCCGCGTCGGCCAGGTCGCCGGCCTGGAATACAACGCGGTCGGCGACCCGGACCGGTCGTTCCGCTTCGGCCTGGACCGGATCATCGACGGTCTGGCGGACCTTCTCAGCCGGCCAGGGCGCCCTGCGCGACCTTGAGATCGTCGACCAGGCCGCGATAGGCCGTCTCGCGGTCGTCCGCGCGCAACACCGCCGACGGGTGGATGGTCGCGACCGCCTGGATCTCGGCGACCGGGAAGTCCTCCGGGTGCTGCGCCGACGCCGGCCACGGCATGAGCTGGCCACGTGATCGGGTGACCCGGAAGGACGGGCCGAGCAGTGCCTTGGCCGCGGTAGCCCCGAGCACCACCACCAGCTCGGGCTTGAGCAGGGAGAACTCGGAGACCAGCCACGGTCGGCACGCGGTGATGTGGGCCGGACCGGGGTTCTGGTGGATCCGCCGCTTGCCGCGCAGCTCAAACCGGAAGTGCTTGACCGCGTTGGTGATGTAGACCGAGGACGGGTCGATGCCGGCGTCGTCGACGGCCTCACGGAGCAGGCGACCGGCCGGGCCGACGAACGGCAGGCCCTGCTTGTCCTCGACATCGCCGGGCTGCTCACCCACGAAGACGATGCGGGCATCCGCCGCGCCCCGGCCGAAGACGGTCTGAGTCGCGTTCTGGTACAGCTCACAGCCCTCGCACTGCGCCGCGGCGGCCTTGAGATCGCCCAGGTCGTCGACGTGCGACGGCACCCATTTCTGCGCTCCGGGTGGGTCCTCGTTCCTCGCCATGCACGAGTTCTACCCCTTATCCGCCCGACTGATCCCTCCGGACCACCCGATCGATTCATCTCGACGCCACGGCCGGGCCGACGGGATCGACCGCGGCGGCGATCGCGTCGGCGAGCGCCTCGACCCGGTCGTCGCCGAGGCCGCTGATGGTGACCCGGACGCCCGGTGGTGACTCGATGCGGAACAGCGACCCCGGGGCCACCGCGTAGCCCGCCTCGCGCAGCGCGCCGACTGCGCTGGTCTCGTCCGGCACGCGTACCCAGATGTTGATGCCCGTCGCACCCATGGCCTCGACGCCGCGAGCCAGCAGCGCGGACAACAAGGCCTCGCGCCGATCCTCGTAGGTCTGAGCGGCAAGGCGCACCACGGCGGTGACGCCCTCATCGCGCCAGAGTCGCAGCAGAAGGCGTTGCAGCACGGTCGACACCCACCCGCTGCCGATCCGCATCCGCCCGGCGACCCGCGCGATCGAGACCGCGTCCCCGGCCACCACCGCGATGCGCAGGTCGGGACCGTACGGCTTGGACGCCGAGCGGATGAAGGCCCACGAGCCGGTCACCGGGCCGATGGTGCTGAGGCCCACTCTGGCCAGCTCGGCGGCATGATCGTCCTCGATCAGCAGAACGCCTGGGTGACGCTCGAGCACCGAGCGCAGGGCGAGCGATCGGGCCGCCGTGACGAAGGCGCCGGTCGGATTCTGCGCCCGGCTGGTGATGACGACGGCCCGCGCGTCCTGGCTCAGCGCATGGGCGACCGCATCGGGCACCGGGCCCTCGGCGTCGAGGGCCATCGGGATCGCGCGCATGCCCAGGGCGGCGATCAGGTCCAGCAGGTTGGCCCAGCTCGGATCCTCGACCGCGACCGCGTCGCCCGGCCGCAAATGAGCGGTGAGCAGCCGCTCGACGGCATCGAGCGTGCCGCTGGTGACGGTGATGTGCGCGTCCTGCAACGGGACGCCGTCGGCGGTCAGCCGCTGCCTCGCGGCCTGCGCCAGGTCGGGTAGCACGCCGGCGTCGGCATAACCGATCGGCCGGCCGAGATCCATGGCGACGACGCCGAGATCCGGCCCCAGCGGCGGGAGCAGATCGCGGTCGGGCTCCCCCGCCGACAGATTCCAGACACCGGGCGCCACCTGAACTCCCCGGACCGACCTGGGCGTGGCGACCGGCGGCCGGGAACGCACGCGGGTGCCACGCCGGCCGAGCGCCTCGACCACCCCGCGCCGGCGCAGCTCGCCGTATGCCTTGGCCACAGTGGCCGGGCTGACGCCGAGCGAATCGGCGAGAGCGCGCACCGGCGGCAGCGCGGCGCCCTGCTCGAGCCGGCCCTCGCGGACCCCGGACTCGATGCTGGCGGAAATCGCTGCGGCACTCGCGCCGCTCGCCTGATATTGTGCTGTCACAGCAGTAATTCTGTACTAGCACAGCATCGTTGGCAAGCGAGCAAGCTCTCCATCGAGGAGGTTTCCGGTGACCGACCTCTACGCCCCGACCGCCCGGACCACGGCGAGCCGCTATCGCGACCGCATGCGCTACGACCGTGAGTCGGCGCACGCGATTCTGGACGATGCGTATGACTGTTGCGTCTCGTTCGTCGTCGACGGCGAGCCCCGACTGCTGCCGACGCTGCACGCCCGCGTCGGGGAGACGGTCTTCCTGCACGGCTCGACCGGCGGCCGGCTGGGCCTGTCCGCGCGCGGCGACGGCGTGCCGGTGTGTGTCGCGGTGACCCTGCTCGACGGGCTGGTCTACGCGCGCTCGCAGTTCCACCACAGCGCCAACTACCGGTCGGTGGTGGCGCACGGCACCGCCCGGCCGGTGACCGATCCGGTGGAGAAGCGGATGGCGATGACGGCGCTGGTCGACAAGCTCGGCCGCGGTCGCGCCGACGACACCCGGCAGCCGACCCGCAAGGAGCTGGATCAGACCAGCGTGCTGGCGCTCGATCTCGACGAGGTCTCCGTTCGGGTACGGACCGGTGGCGTGGCCGATGATCCCGCGGACGCCGGCCTTCCACATTGGGCCGGGGTGCTTCCGATCCGGCGGGTGACCGGGCCGCCGGAGCCGGACGACGGCACGGGCGCCGCGCCGCCGGACTATCTGCCGGGCACCGGGTCGCCGTGGCACACCGCCGTGACGTTGCGCGGCCGGCACGTGCGGCTCGAGCAGCTCGCTCCGGCCCACATCGACGGCCTGTTCACCGCTCTGGGCGACGACGAGGTGTGGCGATACCTGCCGACACCGCGCCCGGCCACGCGCGACGACACGGCCCAGATCGTGAGCGCCGCACTGCGAGCACAGTGGCTGGGTGAGCGGGTGCCGTGGGTTCAGCTCCACCCGGAGACCGGCGAGGTCCTCGGCGTGACGATGTATCACGACGTCGACGAGGCCGGGCGGGCGCTCGCCATCGGCCACACCATCCTCGGCCGGCCGTGGTGGCGCAGCGGGGTCAACTCGGAGTCGAAGCTGTTACTGCTCGAGCGGGCCTTCGACGTCCTCGGCGCGGAGCGGGTGTTCTGGTACACCGATATTCGCAACGAGCGCTCGCAGCGGGCGATCGCCCGCCTCGGAGCAAGCCGCGACGGACTGATCCGCCGGCATCGGAAACGACCGGACGGGTCGTGGCGCGACTCGGTGCTCTTCGCCATGACGGCGGACGAGTGGCCGGCCGCGGCGCAGCGGCTCCGTGAGCGGCTGAGCGCCCCACTGGGCGCATGACGACCCGCACGGGGGTGGGGTCAGCGCATCCGCCGGCCGGTCGGGACCGCGTCGGTCTCGTCGTCGAACTCCCCGATCACCTGTTCCAGCAGGTCCTCCAACGCCACGAACCCGGCCCGGCGGCCGTTCTTGGTGACCATCGCGAGCTGCGCCCGCGCCCCGCGCATGGCCGTCACCGCGTCGGTGACGGTCACGTCGGCGCGGAGGGTGAACGGCGCGTCCATCAGCTCCGCAGCTGTGGCCTCCCGACCGGACGTGGTCGCGCGGACCGCGTCGCGGACGTGGACCACGCCGGCCACCTGCCCACCCGGGTTGACCACCGCGAGCCGGGAGCGACCGCTGCGGCGCGAGGCCTGCTCGAGGTCGGCCGCGGCGGCGTCCGGGGTGACCGTGACCAGCTGGTCGTCCGGGATGAGCACGTCGCTGACCTTCTTCTCCTGCAGGCGCAGCATGCTCGTCAGCAGGGCGGTCTGCTCGGCGCCGATCAGTCCCTCGGCCTCCGAGCGCTCGAGGAGGATGTTCATCTCCTGCGGGCCGTGCGCCTGGGCGAGCTGGTCCTGCGCGTGTACACCGAAGATCTTCAGCACGGCGTTGGCCAGCGCGTTCAGGGCATTCAGGCCGGGCCGGACCATGCGGGTGAAGGCGCGGAAGGGCAGCGCCAGCAGGGTGGCCGACCGCTCCGGATGGGTGATCGCCCACGACTTGGGCATCATCTCGCCGATCACCAGGTGCAGGAAGGTGACGATGACCAGGGCGATCAGGAACGCGATCACGTGGCTCGGCACGTCCGGCAGGCCGATCGCGTGCAGCAGCGGGCTGAGCAGGTGCTCGAGCGCGGGCTCGGCGAGCGCGCCGAGCCCGAGCGAGCAGAGCGTGATGCCCAGCTGCGCCCCGGCCAGCATGACCGAGAGCTCGCGGCTGCCGTCGAGGGCGGCGCGTGCGGCTCGGCTGCCCTCGGCGGCTGCGTGCTCGAGCCGGTAACGCTTGCTGGCCACCAGGGCGAACTCGGCGGCGACGAAGAACGCGTTGCCCGCGAGCAGCAGCAATGAGCAGAGGATGGCCCAGGTGGTGTTCACGACGCCCCCTCTTCGGCCGCCGGCGTCGACGGCACGGCCTGCGAGACGCGGACGGTGCCGGGCACGTGGCGGTCAACCGAGAGCACGCGCAACACCATCGGGACGGCGTCCTCGTCGAGGGTCGGCGGCGGTTCCACGTCGACCTCGTCGCCCACCTTGGGCACCCGGCCGAGGCGCGACATGACAAGGCCCGACACGGTGTCGTAGGAGGGATCTTCCGGCAGCGCGAGGCCGGTCGCGTCCTCGACCTCGTCGATGCGCCAGCGGGCCGGCACCACCCAACTGCCGTCGTCCTGCCGCACCGGGGCCGGTTCGGGCAGGTCGTCCTCGTCACGGATCGGGCCGACGAGCTCTTCGGCGATGTCCTCGAGCGTGACGATGCCGGCGAAGCCGCCGTACTCGTCGACGACGCAGGCGAGCTGCCGGTGGCCGGTGCGCATCCGGTCGAGCAACGCCGGCACGCGCAGCGACGCGGGCACCAGCAGCGGCGCGATGGTCGCGTCGGCGACCGTGGCCGTCGACCGCTCGGCGATGGGCACATCCAGCACGTCGGCGATGCTCACCACCCCGATGATCTCGTCGACCCCGTCCTCCGCCCGCACCGGAAAGCGGGAGTGGCCGGTGTCCAGCAGATCGACGACGCGGGTCAGCGGGTCGCCGGCACGCACGGTGCGGACGTCGACCCGCGGGACCATGACCTCGGCCGCCGTCCGACGGCGGAAATCGAGGCCGCGGTCGAGCAGCTCGGACAGCTCGGGACCCAGCTGACCCTCGGCGCGCGACTCCGCGATGATCTGCTCAAGATCCTCCTCGGTGGCCCCCTCGGGCAGCTCCTCGATCGGCTCGACGCCGATGCGGCGCAGCAGCTTGGCGGCGGCGAGGTCGAAAAGCCGGATGACCGGGCCGAAGACGGCCAGATACATGAGCGTCGACCGGGACAGCGCCTTGGCGAGACCCTCCGCCCGCGCGATCGCGAAGTTCTTCGGCGCGAGCTCACCCAGCACCATCTGCACCACGGTGGCGATCAGCAGAGCCAGGACGACCGAGAGCGGGACACTCACCGCACCGGGCAGTCCGGCCCCGCCGAAC
>NZ_JBFAZH010000346.1:0-6857 GCF_040681735.1 Actinoplanes sp. NPDC051633
CCGCCAGCTCGCCCAGGTCTCGCAGTCCGAGATCGACGAGGTGACCGCCGAGAAGGTGCAGGTGGTGACCGGCCTGCTCATCAGGTACCAGGGACTGATCCAGGACGCGTTCCGCGGCGGCGCCGGCACGGTGCTCGCCCAGGCCAACATGCGCTGGGCCCACAGGTTCATGGAGGAAGAGGTCCTGTCGCAGCTGGCCACCCTCGAGCAGAATGTCGAGGACGCCGAGGTGAGCGCGATCCCGTGGTGGCGCCATCTGCTGTGGGTGCTTCCCCTTGCCGCCTTCCTGGGACTGCTGGGCTGGGTGCAGGTGTGGCACTCGCGGCGGTTCCGGCGAACGCTCAGCGCGCCGCTGCTCGCCGCCTCCCTGCTGGCCATGGCGCTGGGCGCCACGGCGGTGGTGTCCCTGCGCTTCGACGGCGACGTCGACCGGAGCCGCGACACGCTGGACGACATGGTCGTCACCTACGAAGCGCGGGCCGAGGAGGCGAGATTCCGAGGGTGCGACGCCCTGAAACAGATCTCCGGCCAGTGGCCCGTCAAACCGGATGGCGATTGCCCACGACCGCCGAAAGCGACCTCGGGTCAGCAACTGCTGAGCACGTCGAACTCGGTGAGCACCACCGCTGCGTCGGCGGCCACCTACTCGGCCCGCGCCACGGCCGCTGCCGTGGCGATGGCGGTGCTGGCCGGCCTCGCCGTCACGCTGGGGCTGCTGCCCCGCCTCGAGGAATACCGGTACCAGCGATGACGAGACTCCGGCGAACAGTGGCGGCCGTGGCCGTCGCCCTGCTGACGGCCGCGGCCCTGCACGGCTGCACCGGCGCGACCGCCGACGATCGGGTTCTGGTGGTGCTCGGCCCGTGGCCGGACAACAGCATCGAGGCCACCGTGTTCGTGCGGGTGCTGAAGGCATACGAGAAGAAGGCGACGCTGGACATCACCTATCAGGGCACGCGCGCGATCGGACAGGTCCTCAGCGGCAAGATCAAGGATGGGACGCTGCCGGACGTCGCGATCATGCCGCAGGTGGGCGAGATGGCCTCGTACGCGACCGAGGACCTGGCGCGGCCGGTCACCTCGCTGGTGGGCTGGCCGCATCGCAGGTTCGGCAAGCCCGGCGCCGTGGCCGCGGACGATCGGGCTCTCTGGCGGGGCAGCGAGGCGTACGCGGTGGCGATCAAGACCGACGTGAAGAGCCTGATCATCTACGAGAATCAGCAGTTCACCCCGGCCAAGCCCACGACCCTCGCCGATCTGCCGGGGCTGACCGGCAGCAAGCCGTGGTGCCTGGGCCTCGGCGCCCCGTCGTCGCCGGGCTGGCCCGGCACCGACTGGATCGAGGATCTCGTGCTGCACGAGGCGGGCCCGGACGGCTACGAGCGATGGGCCTCCGGCCGTGATCCGATCGGCCGGCGGCTGCCCCTGCCCTGGGCCGACGACGACGAGGCGGCGCCGCCCGGGCCCGTGCGGCGCGCGTTCGACCTGTTCGGAACGATCGCCGGCAATCCGGGCCAGCGGGAGGACGCGTTGCTGCGCAGCCCCGAGGAGGCGGACCAGATCCTCGACACCGGCAAATGCACCGCCATGCACCAGAGCTCGTTCTACGCGGGCGGCAGCGGCGAGATCCATCAGTTTCCCGAGGCGCTGAGCGGCGGCGCCGTCGAGGTCTCCGCCGACTTCGCCGCCCGGTTCACCGACCACCCGGCGGCCGAGGGCCTGCTGCGGTTTCTCATGAAGGATCCGGAATGGGTCGCCGCCTCGGGCGGATTCGTCCTGCAGCCCGATCCGCTGCCGTGGATCTATCAGGGATCGCGGGCGAACATCGCGCAGATCCTCGCCGACAATCCACCCCGCTGCCTGGACGCCTCCGACGCGATGCCCACCACGATGGCGGCCGCCTTCCAGAACGCGATCCTGGAGTACGTCGCCGAGCCCGCCCGGGTGCGCGACATCCTGGCCGACCTGCAGGAGGTGCAGGACGCGCTGCCCCCCGACGAGCGACTGCGGGTCTATTGCACCGTCTGAGTCAGCGGGCAACCGGTTGGCGGCCGGGGCCGTAGACGCTGCCGGCCCGGTCGCGCTCCAGCCAGCCCGTGTCGACGAGCATCCGGCGCACCCCGGCGACGTCGTCGGTGATCTCCGCCAGGCGGGCGTTGATCTCGTCCTCCTGGTAGAGACCGTCCAGCGCCAGGAACCTCGACAACAGCTCGCCGAGCAGTTCGTACCGCTCGCCCATGGTCGGCGGCATCCCGCTCAGCCGGCCGTGCGCGAAGTATCCGGTGAGCTGCGGATACTCCGAAAGCAGCGCGGCGATCGGCTGCAGCCGATCGACCGCGGCGGCCGCGTCGCGCAGCTCGCCCAGCCGGGCGCGGTAGATCCCGTTGCCCGAGCCGCTCGCCAGCCCCAGCGCGGCCAGCCGGGCCAGCGCGGTGCCCACCTCCGACGTCGGCAGATCCAGGGGGTACGCGAGCTCGGCCACGGTGGCGCCCTCGGCCCCGCGCCGAGCCAGATCGGCGAGGACCCGCAGGCGGGTCGTGCTGGACAGCGCGGTGAGCACCTCGGCGGCGCGAGCGGCTTCGACGGACATCCGGTGAGCCTAGGCAGGGGCGGACGGGCGCCGCACGTCATTTTCCTTACAGACCACTGTGGATCGGATGGGTTCCCGGGAAGGCATCGACGCCTTACGCTGACCCTCCAACCATTGACCGCGGGGGATTCGATGATCGGGACGATGGCTCGGCGCGCCGGTGCGGGCGCCGCGGCGGCAGGTTTGCTGGTGATGGCGGGCTGGCTGAGCGCCGGCCCGGCGGCCGGGGTGAGCGGCGGCACGCCGGCCACGCAACAAGGGCTCGAGTTCGCCGCGCAGATCATGGTCGGCGACAACCAGCGAGGCTGCTCGGGCGCGCTGGTCGACCCGGAGTTCGTGATCACCGCGACGTCCTGCCTCGGCGCGGGCACGGTCCCGGCCGGTCCCCCGCCGGCGCCGGTGACGGTGACCGTGGGCAGGACCGACCTCGCCTCGACCGGCGGCCACCGGCTCGCCGTGACCCGGGTGGTCCCGCATCCCTCCCGCGACGTCGTGCTGCTCAAGCTGGCGTCGCCGGTGCCCGACGTGACGCCGGTGGCGATCGACACCACCGCGCCGGTCGCGGGCGAGACGCTCCGGGTGGCCGGGTTCGGCCGGACCGCGACCGAGTGGGTGCCGGACCGGCTGCACACCGCGCCGCTCACCGTGGAGTCGGTGGACGCCGCGACGCTCCGGCTGACCGCGGCCGCCGACGCGCCGGCGACGGTCTGCATGGGTGACGGCGGCGGGCCCACGCTGCGGCCGAGCGGCACGTCGTTCCGGCTCGTCGGCCTGCATCTCAGCTCGGGCCAGGCGGGCTGCCTGGAGACCCCGGCCGAGGTGACCGACAACTCGACCGTCGAGACCCGGCTCGACGACGTGGCCGACTGGGTGCAGCAGAACGTGCGCGGCGGCAACTTCGTCCGGCTGCCGGCCAGCGCCGGGGTGCTCGACACCCGGTCCGGCATCGGCGCGCCGGCCGGCGCGCGGGCGGGCGGCTCCACGACCAGCTTCCCCGTCGCTGGGGTCGGTGGCGTGCCGGCCGGCGTCAGCGCCGTGCTCGTCGACATCACGGCGATCACCGGCGCCACCGGCGGCTACCTCACCGTCTTCCCGGAAGGCACGACACGGGACCCGATGCTGTCCATGGTGAACCCGGCGCCCAACCAGATCATCTCCAACACCGCCGTCGTCGAAGTCCCGGCCAGCGGCAAGCTGTCGGTCTTCAACTCCGGCAACGGCGAGCACATCGTGATCGACGTCGAGGGCTACTACACGACCGCGCCGAGCACCGTCGGCGGCGGTTTCGTGCCGGTGCCGTACACCCGGCTGGTCGACACCCGCAGCGGTCTCGGCGGCACCGCCGGGGTGCTGAACTCGGGCGCGAGCCGGGCCTTCACGCTGACCGGCGGCGTCGTGCCGGTCGGCAGCTCGGCCCTGATGATCGACCTGATCGTGACCGGCGCCACCGCGCAGGGCTGGGTCGGCACCGTTCCGGCCGGCGGCGCCAACCGCAGCGTCATGGACTACGTCGCGGGCACCACGTCGCACGCGGTGGCGGTGAAGCTGGGCTCGGACGGCCGTGCCACCTTCACCAACAACAGCGGGTCACCGGTCCACCTGGTGATGACGGCGACCGGCTACTGGACGTCCTCCGCGACCACCGGCGCCGGCCTGCGGGTCCGCCCGGCGAAGCGGCTGCTGGACACCCGCGACTCCGGCGGCGCACCGCTGGCCGCGAACGCGACCGTCGACGTGCCGCTCGGCCTGCCACAGGGCTCCACCGCGCTGATGAACCTGACCGGCATCAACAACACCGGCGGCGGCTTCCTGCGGGCGTGGCCGGCCGGCGGCGCCGAGCCGGAGGCGTCACTGCTGAACTTCCCGGCCGCCAACACCGGCGCCCGGTCCACGATGGCGGCGATCCGGGTCGGCGCGGACGGCAAGGTGACGATCCGGAACGCATCGAACGGCACGGTCCACCTGATCGCCGAGATCCAGGGCTGGCACGCCCCGTAGATTTCGCCTCGCGGGGTAGAACGGTGGAATGGAGCTGATCGAGGACTTCGTCCGGGCCGCGAACGGCCGGGACGGCGTGGAGTTGCACGGGCTCATGGTGCTGCGGCACGGCGAGGTGGTGGCGCGGCGGTGGTGGGAGCCGTACGGCCCATCGAAGCCGCACCTGCTGTACTCGCTGAGCAAGAGCTTCACCTCGACCGCGCTCGGCTTCGCCGTGACCGAGGGCTCGGTGGATCTCGACGCCACGGTGTTGTCCTACTTCCCGGAGCACGACGACCGCGTCACCGACGAACGGTCGCGGGCGATGAAGGTGCGGCACGTCGCGGCGATGGCCAGCGGGCACCTGGACGAGACGATCGAGCGGGCCTGGGAAGCCGGCGACGGTGACCTGCTGCTCGGCCTGTTGCTGATGCCGCCGGAGCGGGACCCGGGCACGGTGTTCGCATACAACCAGCCGTGCACGTACGCGCTGTCGGCGATCGTGCAGAAGGTCAGTGGGGTGCCGCTGACCGAGTATCTGCGGCCGCGGCTGTTCGAGCCGCTGGGCATCACGACGTACGGCTGGGTGCGCGACCGGAAGGGCCGGGACATCGGCTTCTCCGGCCTCCACACGACGACGGAGGCGGTCGCCCGGCTCGGCCAGCTGTATCTGCGCGAGGGGTCGTGGGAGGGCAAGCAGCTGCTGCCCGCCGCCTGGGTGGCGGAGGCGACCCGGCGGCACGTCGAGACGGCCCGCGAGAACCCGGACTGGAGCCAGGGGTACGGGTTCCAGTTCTGGCGGGCCCGGCACGGCTACCGCGGCGACGGCGCCTACGGGCAGTTCATGCTGGTCCTGCCCGAACAGGACGCGGTGGTGGCGATCACCTCGCAGAGCCCGGACATGCAGGCCTTGCTGGACGCGGCGTGGGAGCACCTGCTGCCGGCGCTGGGCGCGGACCGCAGCTCAGCGGGGACGGCCGGCGCGGACCGCAGCTCAGCCGGCGTGCCGGGCGCGGACCGCAGCTCAGCCGGCGTGGCCGGCGCGGAGCGGGACTCGGCCGTGGCCGAAAACTGTCATACCCCGGCCCTAACTTGGAGCCCACCCAGTGCCGGGGTGGGGGAGGCGGCGGGGGCCGGCGCCCCGCGCGAAGCCGTCTTCCGCCCCGGGCCGGGCAACGAGTGGTCGGCCCTGCGGACGGTTACCCTCGACGGCGATCGGCTCACGCTGACCGACCACGGCCGGCCGCTGGAGGTCGAGCTGGGCCACGACGGTTGGACGGTGACCGGCCCGGTCGCCACCGTGCGCACCGCCACCGGCGTCGACATCGTCTTCGCCGAGACGCCGCACCGGCTGCACCTGACGCTCGACACGGCGGATCACACCTTCGCCGCCGTCTGGGAGACCGTCCCCCTGGACCCCGCCCCTCCCCTGTCCTCCATGCGCATGCCGCGCTAGGCGTGATGTCCAGCAGGTCGCCGCGGATAAGGAGAACAGATCCGCGTGCCGGGGGCGATGCTGGTACAGGTGCGCACCACGCCGGCCGCCCGCGGGCTTAGCGTCGAGGCATGACCACGACGAGCATCGGCGAACGGATCCGGCACCGACGGCTGTTGCGCGGCTGGAGTGTCCGGCACGCGGCCAGCCGGGCGGGCATCTCGCACGCCACCTGGAGCCGGATCGAGCGCGGGCGTCAGGCCGCCGACAACCGGTACGTGCTCGCCGACATCGCCGCCGCGCTGGAGTGCTCGCCCGCCGACCTGGCCGGGGTGCCGGTGCCGGCCGCTGATCGCGCCGCGATGGCCGCCCAGGCCGGGGTGTACGCGCTGCGCCAGGCCCTGGTCGACGCCGACCTGAGCGAACCCGCCGGCCTCCCGTTCCCCGACGTCCGGGAGCTCTCCCGGACCACGGATCTGGTCGACTCCCTGCGCAGCTCGTGCGACTACGCCGGCGCCGCCCGCGTCCTGCCCGGGCTGCTCCGCGACCTGCACGCCGCGGCCGGCGGCCCTGACCGGCTGGAAGCACTGCGGCTGCTCTGCCAGGCCACGTTCATGGCGTCCGGCGTGGTGCGCAACCTGGGTCACCCGGCCGAGGCGTGGCTGGCCGCCGAACGCTGCCGGGACGCCGCGATCGCGTCCGGCGACCCGGTCCTGCTCGGGCTCGCGGCGCACGCCCGCGGTTCGGCGGCCACCGCGTGCGGGTCGTTCGAGCGGGCGCTGGCGCTGACCGTCCGGGCGGCCGACGACCTGCGGTCGCATCTGGCTGCGCCGGGTGGCCTGGAGATGCTGGGGT
>NZ_JBFAZH010000347.1:0-6814 GCF_040681735.1 Actinoplanes sp. NPDC051633
CAGCCATGGCTGGGGGTCGCGCTTCCTCATGTCACCGACAACGGCCGACCCGAAGATCAAGTCATGCCGATGCACCCGATTGAGTTAGGAGCTCTAAGTGACCGGTTGGTCGCATTCCGGAGACGACGCCGGTCCGGGGAGCCGCGATGAACCTGCGGACACGCCTACTGATGCTGCGCGCCAGTGTGCTGCTGCGTCGAGCCAACCGCCGTCGACGCCGTGCGCTCGCCGCCGAGTTGGCCGGCTACGACACGGACGCACAGCGCGACGATCTGTGCGCGGTGCTGGACCGCTACCCGGACGGGCAGACCGGGGAGATCCGCGACATGTTGTTCCAACAGCGAATTCGGGCTCTGCGGTGCGATGGCGGGTCGTTCACCCGGAGCTGACCCAGCAGCGCTCACGGCTGGTCAACGGCGTCAGCGCTGCCGGCAGCGATTCCCCCTGAGTCCTTGCCCAACGGTGGCCGATGCGGCGACTCCTATGAGTCCTTACGTCATCCCCAGGTCGTCGCAAACATCGCGGTGAGGCACAACTGGTGTCCGACCTGGTCGTGATACTGGCTGGTGTCACTGCGGTCAATCTTGTGAGGGCGAGCAGGGTACAGGTGCGGCGGTGATGAGGTTGGCTGCCCGGCTCGGCCGGGTGGTCGCTGACCCGGCCGAGGCTGACGTAGCGGTGCTGCGCGTGGCCGCGCCCTACGAACCCCGCCGCGGCAGGTTCGAGTCGTTCTTCCACGCCGGCTCGCTGGAGTTCCCGGCACAGGAGCGGGATCGGATCATCGCCGTCTGCCGGCAGGTCGCGACGCTCACTGTGCTTCCTGGACTGGCCGGTGATGGTGCCGGAGATCGCCGCCGCGGCCGCCCTGCGGGCGGAGTTCGGCGCCCGTGACGACGCCGTCATTGACGTCCTGCTCGGCCGCGCCCACGCGCGCGGCCGGTTGCCGTTCGACCTGCCGTCGTCCACGCAGGCCGTGGTGGACAGCCGCGCCGACACCCCGTATGACACCGCCGACCCGCTGTTCCGGTTCGGCGACGACATCGTCGACTGAACACCACAGACCCGCCCGCGTACCGCCGGACGACCGCGGATCGACGGCGGCCGAACGCGGGGACATGACAACCTGGGAGAACATCCGCCGCACCGAGGCCAAACCGTTGATCACCCAGGCGTTCCAAGACATCGACAACCTCAGCGGCGCCGAGCGCCAGGATGCCGGCGTGAACGCGAGAGCCGCGCGGTCGAGCTACAACTCCAGCCGGCTGGTCTCGATCCTGCTGCTGACGATCGGGCTGCTGCTGGCCGGCGTGGTCGGGATGCTGGTAGCGCGGCAGATTATCCGGTCGCTGCGCACCGTCGAGCAGGTATGTGACGCGCTAGCCGGTAACGATCTCACCCGTGGCGCCGGTTTGACTTCACACGACGAGCCCGGCCGCATGGGACGCGCGCTCGACACCGCGATCGGCCGGCTTCGCCGCGCCATGGCGACCATTGACGGCTCAGCCTCATCTCTGGCCAGCGCGTCCGAGCAGATGTCCACCGTGACGGCGCAGATCGCAACCTCCGCGGAGCAGACCGCTGCCCGAGCCCAAACCGTGTCCGCAGCCTCGGAACAAATCTCCCGCAGCGTCAGCACGGTGTCCGCCGGCAATGAGCAGATGGACGCCTCGATCCGCGAGATCTCACAGAACGCGGCCGAAGCCGCCCAGGTCGCCAACGAAGCCGTCACTCTGGCCGCTGCCACCTCCACCACCATGAGCAAACTCGGCGAGTCCTCCGCCGAGATCGGCAACGTCATCAAAGTCATCACTGCCATCGCCGAACAGACCAACCTTCTCGCCCTCAACGCCACCATCGAAGCGGCCCGCGCCGGCGAGGCTGGCAAAGGCTTCGCCGTCGTGGCCTCCGAGGTCAAGGACCTCGCTCAAGAGACCGCCCGGGCCACCGAGGACATTTCCCGGCGTGTCGAAGCGATCCAGGCCGACACTGGCGGCGCGGTGACCGCCATCGAGCAGATCAGCCAGGTCATCGCCCGCATCAGCGAATTCCAGACCACGATCGCCAGCGCCGTCGAGGAACAAACAGCGACCACGGCCGAAATGAACCGCAGTGTGGGTGAAGCAGCCACCGGAACCGGCGAGATCGCCGAGAACATCACCGGCGTCGCCGAAGGCGCCCGCCTCACCAGCGAAGGCGTTGACCAGAACCGGCAGGCAACCACCGAACTCACCCGCATGTCCGCCGAACTCTCCGCGCTGGTCTCCGGTTTCAAGTACTGAACACCAAGCTGAACACCGAATTGACGGCACCGACATCGGTCCCGCGAGATCGTGGCCGACCAAGCCGCGACCGTCGCCATTGCTGCGGTGGGCGGGCCGCCGCTGGGCCCTCGCCAAAATTGCGCCTTCGACGCTCCGATCGCCGTCGGCGGCCACGACGAGGGCGTGCTCCGAGTGCGCAGTCGCGAGCCGCTGCCGGAAGAGATCGGCAGCGCAGTGTCGCTGATTGCCGCCCGCCCCACACGGTTCCGCCGACCATGTCGGACACCAGCTGTGCTCGCGCGGGCGCCGACTCAACCCGGCGCAAGGCAAACTCGAGCCTGGAGGGCGGTCACGTCCGCCCGCGGCGGCCAGGATGAACGGCCACGTACAGGCCGCCTATCGGGGTGAGGTTCGGCTCGGGGCCCACCTACTTCTCCTGCAGCCACTGCATTGCCCGGTCCTCATGCTGGACGTCCGTTGCGGACCGCCCGGGGTGCTGGTGCCGAGGGGCTGAGGTCGACGGGGTTGTACGCGAGATGCTAATCGGGAGCGCGGCGGTGCCGAACAGGTGAGGGTGGGACGGAAGATTCGATGGCTGTGGCCTGTGGCCGCAGCGCTCGCCGGGTTCGTCGTCGGCTTCCTGGTGCTGCGTTCGATGACCACCGGCGCCTTCGACGACCTTGAGGCGCGCCAGGTGGCGCAGGACGCCGACCGCATCCGGATCGGCCTCGACGGCCAGGCACGCCTGCTGACCGTCTTCGGCTCCACCAACTCCGTCTGGGACGACACCTACCAGGATGTCAGGGACGGCGACCGGGCGGCGTTCGTCGAGGACTTCCCGGCCGGTGACCAGCTCGAGATCAACGACCTCGACGGGGTGTTCGGCGTCGCCCTGAACGGCCGGCTGGTCGTCGGCGGGTTGGCCGAGGCGGGGGCGGACGACTTCGTGCTCCCGCCGGCGGCGCTGACCGAACCCGCACTGCTGAAGCGCCTCTACGACCCGGCCGCGAAGCCCGGCGCCGCGCGGTGCGGCGTGCTCTCCGCCGGCGCGGCTTACCTCTACTGCGGGCTCGCCACCTTCCCGTCGAGCGGCGAAGGCCGGCCGTCCGGAGGGCTGGTGCTGCTGAAACGCCTCTCGCCGCAGCGGCTCGCCGCTTTCAGCAAGGACATCAACCTCGCGACCGCGGTGGTGGGCCGGGAGCGCGCCGGCGGCGTCGCGCAGCCGTCGGTGTCCAGTCTTCTGGGTACGGTCGCCGTCCGCACCAGCGTCCTGACCGACGAGCGGATCGCGCTGAACGCCGCCCTGCCCACGGTCGACGGCTCCACGATCGTGCTGGAGGCCGTGCGCAACCGGCCGATCCACGCCGCCGCCAACGGCATCGCCCAAAACCTGTTCGCCTTCATGGCGCTGGCCACGGTCCTGCTGGCCATCGTGCTGAGGTGGTCGAACCGAAGCGCGGTCCGGCGCCGCGTGCGGCCGCTGCGCGACACCACGGAGCGGGTCGTCCGGTCGGGCGACTACACGCTGCGGGTCAACCCGACGGGCACCGACGACATCGCCGCGCTCGGGTCCGCCATCGACACGATGCTCGACACCATCGCCGACCGCGATCGACGGCTGGCGGACGAGCAGCGGGACCGGCAGCAGTCACTGCAGGAGATGCACGACCGGCAGACCGAGGCGGAGCGCGCCGCGCAGCAGCAGGCGGCCGACGCGGTCAGCCGTACCTCGGCGCTGGTCGCCCAGCAGCTGACCGACGTGTCCACCCGGGCCGACTCCGTCGCCGAGGCGGCGACGCGGATCGAGGCCCGGGTGGCCGACGCGCGTGCGGCGGCGACGCAGCTGTCCGGGGACAACCAGCACGCCGGCGCGGCGGTCGGCACGCTCGGCGAGAGTCTGCGCAAGGTCGACGAGGTGGCCCGCTTCATCGGCGGCATCGCGCGGCAGACCAACCTGCTGGCGCTCAACGCGAGCATCGAAGCCGCGCGGGCGGGCACCGCCGGCAAGGGTTTCGCCGTGGTGGCCAACGAGGTGAAGACGCTCGCCGGCACCACCGCGCAGTCCACCGAGACGATCACCGAGACGCTGGGTGAGCTGGCGCAGAACCTCTCCGCCGTCGTCGAGATCATGACCACGATGAGCACCGCCATCACCGCGATCGACCACACCACGGCCGAGGCCCAGGTGGTGACCGCCGAGCAGACGGCCACGGTCGGCGACCTGGCCGATCAGGTGTCGGTCGCCATCGACCGGCTCAGCTCACTGGACGGTGATCCCCGCGGTAAGGGTCGCCGGGCGGGCTGAGCGCGCGGCCTTCGGGCTGTCGCCGTCCCCGGCCGTTCCTGCTCATCAGGCCGGCGGCTGTCACCCGCTTCGGCGAAAGGATCGGCCCGCGGCCCGGGTTACTGTGGCGGCATGGCGGTTCCGTACGTCGACCTGCTACGGCGCCGCCGGGTCATCGCCCCCTTTGCCGCCGTCTTCATCGCCCGGCTTCCGCTGGCCATGACGCCACTCGGCGCGGTGGTGCTGATCGCCGAGATCCACGGCTCGTACACCAGGGCCGGGCTGATCAGTGGCACCATCGCGTTGACCACTGCCGTTTCCGCACCGGTGTGGGGACGGCTGATGGACCGTGCCGGGCAGCCCCGAATCATCCTCGGCACGTCGATCGGGGCCGCGCTGCTGCTCGCGACGTTCGTGCTGGTCGCAGTGGCCGGCGCGCCGTTCGAAGTGCTCATGGGACTAGCCGCGCTGGTCGGGCTGAGCACGCCGCCGGTGAATCCGGCTATGCGTGTGGCGTGGTCGGTCATCGTTCCGGACGAGACCGAGCGCAATGCCGCGTACGCCCTCGACGCCTCGATGGTCGAGTCCGTCTTCGTGCTCGGCCCGCTGCTGCTCTCTGTGCTGCTCGCCGGGCCCGCGGCGCTGCCGCTGCTGGTCACCGCGGCACTCACGCTCGCCGGTGGCATCGGCTATGCGGGTACGTTCGCCGCCGGCCATTGGCGGCCGCTGCGCTCGGCGTCCGAGCGTCGGGCGGGCATGTCGCCCCTGCGCTCCCCTGGCACCGCACTGACGCTTGCCGTCGGACTGGCCATGGCCGTCGCCTTCGGCCAGTTCGACGTGGCGATGACCGCCACGGCTCAGCGGGTGTTCGAGTCCGACACCGTTCTGGGCCTGTTCTTCGTCTCGGCCGCCATCGGCAGCACGGCCGGCGGGCTGTGGTACGGCAGCCGGCCGTTGCCCGGCCAGGAGCGTCATCGCCTGCCGGTAGCCCTGACGGGCTTCGCGGCCGGCGCCGCGGCGCTGGCGATCGTGTTGACTGCCCAACCGTCGCCGCCGCTTCCGGTGCTGCTCGCCGTGCTGCTCGCGACGGGCCTGTTCATCGCTCCGAGTCTGATCGTGCAGCAGTCGCTGATCGATCGGCACACCGCGCCCGACCGCCGCAGCGAGGCGCAGGCCTGGCTGACGACCGGGCTGACGGCCGGCAGCGCGGCCGGAATGTCGATCGCGGGACTGCTGGTCGACTTGGCCGCTCCGGCAGCTGCCTTCGCCGGCGGCAGCGTCGCGCTCGTCCTCGCCGTCCTCGTCGCTCTGCTTGCTCAGCGATGGTGGCGGCCGGGCGACCTCGTGTCGATATCCGGCGAAGGCGCGCCGCATCAGCAGAGGCGAGCGGGACGCGAGAGTCAGACTCCGGCCGGCGATGGCGCGTAGCGGGCGCTGCCGCTGCGCCCAGGCCGGCATCGGATTGGGCAACACGCACAGCACGCCGAAGTTGAGGGACGGCGCATCCTGATACCCGTTCTCCACGAGGCGAACGACTCGGGCGCCGGCCTGCTGGTAAATGGTCAGCAGACGGTCCTCCGGCACCTCGCGGCCGTTCACGCTCCGGGTCAGCCGCAGGTAGGTTTCGGCGTACTTGCGCCGCTCGGCGTCGCTGAGGTCATCGATCGTCCGATCCTGCCGGGCACACCGGCGCGCCGCCCACCCCCGCAGCCCCGGCAGGCGGCTCTCGAAGAACACCTCGGCGATGTCGTGCCGGATGATGGCGGCGATCTGATTGGCGAACAGCATGCTGCGGCCCGGCCCGCCGGATGCCGTGGACAGCATCGACAGCGTGACGATGTAGAGGTTCCGGCCGTGCGGGTCGTACGTCGACTCGAGCGTGCCTTCGTCGGTCATCTCCTCCCAGGTGCGGAAGTCGCCGGAGGATCGGTTCGTGCGGCAGCCCATCAGGAATCCGGCCACCCGGTCGCCGTCCCACAAGACGGGAGTCCAGTCCGGGCCGAGGCGCCGGAGCCGGTGCTCGAACACCGTGTGCAGCCGGGCCCGCAAGGCATCCGGGCTCTGACCGTACCCGCGGTAGACATGACCGAAGGCGCGCAGATCGACCTCCACGAGCTGCGGCACATCGGCCATGCGGGCCGGGCGCAACCGCATGCCGGACCTGCCCGCTCGATTACGCCCGTCACGCTGCCTGGGAAGACGGACATGCATCATAAAGCGAGCCTAAAGGGGCTAAATGTCATGCAGATCGTGTTGAATTCGTGAAGAC
>NZ_JBFAZH010000348.1:0-6801 GCF_040681735.1 Actinoplanes sp. NPDC051633
ACGCTCATTGGCATTATTTTTAATGGCAGAAGTTGATATTTCTATATTAAGTATGGTTCCAAGAGAATATTTTCATCCTAAACCTAAAGTGAAGAATCATCTCATACTCAACAAAGGTAATCATAAACATACATCCAATCGCTACAATCGCACGACGTCCTTTTAAAAGGTCTGAGATATAACCCCATAATAAACTGGCTACTAATGCTCCTATTTCAAAGTAGAAAATAGTATTAACCGCGTCACCCTTATTAAAGTGTAAATGCTCTGATACGTATAGCGGCGCCCAATTATCAATACCAATACGCACGATATATACGAAAACATTTGAAATACACAAAATCCAAATCACTGGATTTCCCAGGATATATTTTTTAAAGATATCCCATTTAGTCATACCTTGAGAATCAATATTTTCTTGATCGATAGGCTCTTCCCAAATTTCTTCAGCACGATTCCAACCTAATTCTTCTGGATCATCTTTCCCAATAAATAATGTCACGATTCCAATGATTAAAGCGATAATAGAAGGAAAAATAAACATCCCAACGACATTACCGTGGAAAAATGTATTCGCACCCCAGAGTGCGACACCGCCAGCAATTGCACCACCAATGTTATGTGATGTATTCCACCTGGCTGCTATCACTTCGGCCCCCGACCACGCGTCGTCACCGAACGATCGCGAACTCGGCAGGTTGCTGTGACCGGGCTAACCTGTCAGGACGGGCGGCGAGCGCCGGAGGCCCACGGACCGCCGGCCGCCCGCGAACCTTCGGTTCCCTTTCGGTGTATGTACCTAGGAAGGGGAGAGTGCGACTTGGAGGAGGCCCGTGACAACGCCTACCTGGGGTGAGCCCGGCGGCGCGCTGACGACGGATGAGTTCCGTCATGCGACCGAAGCCATCATGACCAACATCGAGCAGGTGATCGAGGGCAAGAGCGCGACCGTGCGACTGGCACTGGCCGTCATGCTCGCCGAGGGCCACCTGCTGATCGAGGACGTGCCCGGCGTCGGTAAGACGAAGCTCGCCAAGGCGCTCGCGCGCAGCATCGACTGTTCGGTGCGGCGCATCCAGTTCACGCCCGACCTGCTGCCCAGTGACGTGACCGGTGTCAGCGTCTACAACCAGGAGCAGCGGGACTTCGAGTTCAAGCCCGGTGCCGTGTTCGCCAACCTGGTGGTCGGCGACGAGATCAACCGGGCCTCGCCCAAGACGCAGTCCGCCCTGCTGGAGTGCATGGAGGAGCGGCAGGTCACAGTCGACGGCACCACGTACGAGCTGCAGGCGCCGTTCATGGTGATCGCGACGCAGAACCCGATCGAGATGGAGGGCACGTACCCGCTGCCCGAGGCCCAGCGCGACCGGTTCACCGCCCGGATCGCGATGGGGTACCCGGATCCGCGGGCCGAGCTGGCCATGCTGAGCGGTCACGGGGCCGTCGACCCGCTGAACAGCCTGCGGGCCGTCGCCGACGCCGCGGTGGTCCGCCGGGCGATCGCCACGGTCCGCGAGGTGCACGCGGCCGACGCGGTGCAGCAGTATGCGATCGCGCTGGTCACGGCCACGCGTGAGGCGCCGGAGATCCGGCTGGGCGCGTCCCCGCGGTCGACCCTGCAGCTGCTGCGCACGGCGAAGGCCGTGGCCGCTCTCGAGGGCCGCGACTACGTGCTGCCGGACGACCTGCAGGCGCTGGCCGTCCCGGTGCTCGCGCACCGCATCATCCCGACCACGGACGCGCAGCTCAATCGGCGTACGACCGACGCCATCGTGGCCGAGATCGTGCACCGGCTGCCGTTGCCGCACGACCGGGCGCGCTCGCCGTACGACACCCGGCAGGCCGGCACCACCTCCACCTACGACACCAGGGGTCGGTGACCTATGCGGGAGGCCATGCGGGGGCTGACCACCCGCGGCAGGTCCTTCCTCGCCGCCGCGGCGGCGAGCGCCGTCTCGGCGTTCATCCTCGGCGAGAGTGACCTGCTCAGGGTGGCCGTCCTGCTGGCCGCGCTGCCGCTGCTGGCGGCGGCGTACGTGGGCCGCAGCCGCTACAAGCTGGCCTGCACGCGCTCGCTGGAGCCCGCCCGCACCCCGGTCGGCTCCAGCTCGCGGGTGATCCTGCGCCTGCAGAACCTCTCCCGGCTGCCCACCGGCACGCTGCTGCTGGAGGACAGGCTGCCGTACGCGCTGGGCTCGCGCCCGCGGGTGGTGCTGGAGCGGCTCGGGCCGCACCAGGCCAGCTCGGTGGCGTACACGGTGCGGGCCGACGTCCGGGGCCGGTACGGTGTCGGGCCGCTGGTGATCCGGCTGACCGACCCGTTCGGCCTGTGCGAGCTCAACCGCTCGTTCCCCAGCGTCGACCGGCTCACCGTGATCCCGCAGGTCGTGCCGCTGCCCGCGGTGCGGCTCGCGGGTGAGTATTCGGGCACCGGGGAGAGCCGGGCCCGCTCGGTGGCGGTGCACGGCGAGGACGACGCGGCGACCCGGGAGTACAGGCGCGGCGACGACCTGCGCCGGGTGCACTGGCGGTCGACGGCACGCACCGGCGAGCTGATGGTCCGCCGCGAGGAGCAGCCGTGGGAGAGCCGCGCCACGGTCGTCCTGGACACCCGCGCCCACGCCCACCGCGGCGAGGGCCCGACCGCCAGCTTCGAGTGGGCGGTGTCGGCGGCCGCGAGCATCGCGGTGCACCTGCGCCAGGCCGGCTACAAGTTGCGCCTGGTCACCGGCACCGGGCTCGACGTGGACGCCACCGAGGCGCACGGCGACTCGATCATCCTGGACACGCTGGCCGACGTGAAGACGGCGCCGAACGGCGACATCTCGGTGCTGGTCGAGCAGGTCCGGCGGCGGTCCGACGGCGGCCTGGTGATCGGGCTGTTCGGCAGTCTCACGGTGGCCGGGGCCGAGGTGCTCAGCGGCCTGCGGGGCAACGGCGCCACCTGCATCGGCTTCGCCATCGACAGCACCACCTGGATAAATCTGATGCCGGCCGACCGCACCGAGGCCGACCGCGCGCAGGAGGCGGCGGCGTTGGCGCTGGTCCGCAGCGGCTGGCGGTCCCTGCCGGTCCGGCACGGCGACGCGCTGGCCGCGCTGTGGCCGGCCGCCGCGCGCGGGTCGCAGGGCTTCGCGTGGCGGGCGGCGATGGCCGAGACGGTGGCCGGCGGCGGCCGGCGATGAATCTTTTCAAGGAGCGTGTCACGTGACCGGGCGTAGGCGATTGGGGCTGGTCGCGGCCAGTGCGACGCTGCTGGCGGCCGCACCCCTCTCCGCGATCTTCGAGTCGTACACGTGGTTGATGCAGTGCATCGTGGCGGTCGGCCTGATCGCCGGCGCCGCGGTGGTCGCCCGTACCCTCCGCCTTCCGACCTGGGCCCAGGCGCTCGGCATGGTGGTCACCCTGCTGTTCGTGCTCACCTGGATGTTCCCCAGCGGCGAGGAGCTGCTCGCGCTGATCCCGGGGCCGGACACGTTCACGCACTTCGGCGAGCTCTTCGCCCAGGCCGGCGAGGACACCCGCAACTACGGCGTGCCGGTGCCCGACCGTGAGGCGCTGCAGTTCATCACCGTGCTGGGCGTCGGCGGCTGCGCGGTCGTGGTCGACATGCTCACCGTGGTCATGCGCAAGCCGGCCCTGGCGGGCCTCCCGATGCTCGCCATCTACTCGGTTCCGGTCGCGATCTACATCGACAGCGTGCCGGCCGTCCCGTTCATCATCGGCGCGGTCGGGTTCCTCTGGCTGCTGGTCGCGGACAACGTCGATCGAGTACGCCGATTCGGCCGCCGGTTCACCGGTGACGGTCGCGACGTCGACGTGTGGGAGCCGTCCCCGCTGGCGGCGGCCGGTCGGCGGCTGGCCGCGATCGGCGTGGCGGTGGCGGTGCTGCTGCCGCTGGTGACACCCGGGCTGACGACCGGCCTGCTGTCCCGGCTCACCCAGGTCGGCGGCGGGTCCGGCAACGGCGGCTTCGGTGGCGGCGGCAGCGGCAAGGTCAACCTCTTCGCCTCGCTGAGCGGCTCGCTGAACGAGACCGAGACGCGGCAGATGCTGAAGGTGACCACCAACGAGGCCGACCCGTTCTACCTCCGGCTCGGCGTGGCGGACGTCGTCAACGAGAAGGGCTTCGCGAACCGTACGCCCAGCGGCAGGCCGATCAACCGGGGCGTGCCCGACCCGCGCGACGTCCGCAAGCCCGGCTTGAACTACCGCGAGTTCCGGGCCACGGTGCAGATCGAAGACCTCAACATGGCGTTCGCCCCGGTCTACGCCAGCCCGATCGCGTCCGAGGATCTGGGCGCCTGGTCCTACGACCTGGGTTCGCAGGTCGTGTTCTCCAACCGGACCACGACCAAGGACAAGGAGTACACCTTCGACTACGTCCGGGCCCGCTACAGCGCCGAGGCTCTGCGCCAGGCCGACCCGCTGTCGGAGGGCAGCCCGCTGCGGCCCCAGATCGATGTGCCGCGGGATAAGTTCGTCGACGACCTGGTCAAAGAGCTGACCAAGGGCAAGACCACGGAGTACGACAAGGTACGCGCGATCTACAACTACTTCTCCGCGGACAACCAGTTCAAGTACAGCCTGCAGACCTCGACCGGCACGAGCGGGTCGGAGATCGCGTCGTTCCTGCAGGCCAAGGTCGGGTTCTGTCAGCAGTACGCGGCGGCGATGGCGTGGATGACGCGGGCGGCCGGCATCCCGGCCCGGGTGGCGTTCGGTTTCACCCGCGGGGCCGACCGCGAGGGCAACACCTGGACGGTCACGAACCGCAACGCGCACGCGTGGACGGAGGTCTACTTCGAGGGGTACGGGTGGGTGCCGTTCGACGCGACCCCGGCCGCCAACGTGACCGGCTCGACCCGCTCGGACTGGGCGCCCGACATCGACCGCCCGGAGCCGACCGCGTCGTCGTCGACCGGTGCGGTCGCCCCCGGCCCGAGCGGATCGGCCGCCCCGGGCGAGGACCCGCGGCTGCCCCGGGACGACAGCCAGCTGGGCGCGTTCGGCGGCGGGACGACCGGCCCGACCGGCGGCTCGACCACCGTGCTGTGGATCGTCGGCATCGCCGCCTTGGTCATCGCGTTGCTGCTGGTGCCGGCGCTGCGCCGGGTCCTGGTGCGCCGCCGCAGGCACGCGGCGACGGTGACCGAGCCGACAATCGCCGCGGCCGCGGCCGCGGCGGCGTCGGCGTCGGCCGGTGGCGGTCGCGAGGTGACGGTGACGACCGAGACGATCCAGGCGCGCGAGGACGCGCACGCGGCCTGGGACGAGCTCATCGACACGATGATCGACTACCGGGTGCCGGTGGACCCGACGGAGACCCCGAGGGTGACCGCGCAGCGTCTGGTCCGAGAGGCGGAGCTGGAAACGGAGCCGGCCGCGTCGGCGACGCTGCTGGGCCGAGCCGAGGAACGCGCCCGATACTCCCGCCGCCCGCTGCAGGGCGGTGAGCTGACCCAGGCGCTGGGCCGGGTGCGAAAGGGCTTGTCCCGTTCGGCACCCCGGCGCACGCGGCTGGTGGCGGCCCTGATGCCGCCGTCGGTGCTGCTGCGCTGGCGAATCGCCATCGGCGACGCGTCAGCCAGCACGATGAGCTTCTTCAGCAGGGCCCGAGACGTGGCGGTCCGCTTCAGCCCACGCCGCTTGATCCCGAACCGCACCCGCTGACAAAGCTCCGGGCCGCCTCCTACGGGAGGCGGCCTTGGCCTGCCAGCTTGCAGGCCGACCTTGCGGCGCCGTCGGGGGTCGGCGGCCGGCCCGTACTGCCCAACCCGGCTTGGTTGCGTCTGGCTATCTCTTGGGGCCGGTCACACTTCCGGACGCTCGTCGTGGGCAGCAAGGCGACCCCGTCGTGGGTCCATCCGTGCCGGCCCCTTCCGCTCCGACCTTGGGCAGCGGGCCAGCTTGTCGCGAAGCGAGCCGAGTGCGACCACCCCTGCTCGCCGGCACCCACCGCGAGCATCCACGCCGGCCTTCTCACGGGTCCAGCAAAGGGCGGCCGATCCCGCTCCCCGACACTCGCCCGAGAAGCCACGCTGGCCTTCCCGCGGGCCGGTAAAGAGCGGCCCGTCTCGCTACTTTGACACCCACCCTGAGCAGCCATGCGGCCGTCTCCCGGGCCCAGCAAAGCGCGGCCCATCCGCTCCCGACACTCACCCCGAGCGAGCCACGCGGCCTCCCCGCGGGCCCAGCAAAGCGCGGCCCATCCGCTCCCCGATGCCCACCCTGAGCAGCCACGCCGGCCTTGCGGCGGGTCCAGCTAAGAACGGCCCTCCCGCTCACCGACACCCACCCCAAGCATCTACGCCGGCCTCCCCACGGGTCCGGCCAGCGTGCGGCCGTCCCGGCGCCTCACACTCGCGCAGCTGCGATCACACGGCCCTTCCGCACTCGGCCCTCCGCCGGCCGGGGCGAAGGTCGGCCGCCCCGCCGTGGCGCCAGCAACGTAGTGGTAGCTCAGACGCCCATCCGACCCCCGAAAAGCCCTCTCGCCTACCACTACCGAGCCGCCCACCACGCCAGCGGCCAAAGTGGTAGGTCAGCCCCCGATCCCGAACCCAAATGGGTGTCTCTGCTACCACTAACGACCCATCCGCCGGACAAAACGCACTTAGTGGTAGCCCAGCCCCGCATCCGGCCTGCGACACGGGGACTGGGCTACCACTCTGCTCGACGACCTCTCGCGACACCTCTGAATGGCGAACCTCGACCGGCACCCTTATGCGCTGCGAGCGGGCGGCCTTCGCGGGCGCGGGCGCGCCGGTTGGCCGTTCGCGGGGGTTCGCCATTCAGAGG
>NZ_JBFAZH010000349.1:0-6798 GCF_040681735.1 Actinoplanes sp. NPDC051633
CCGCGCCTGCGCACCCCGGCGCTGATTCTGCAAACCTCCGACGACGTCATCGCGCCGGCTTCGGTGGGGGAATACGTGCATCAGAACCTGGCAGACAGCAAACTGGTGAACATGAATGCCACCGGCCACTGCCCGAACCTGAGCGCGCCCGAGGAAACGGTCGCGGCGATCAAGGCTTACCTGTAGGTCATGAGTGAGTGGGACGTGACCCAGGACCTCCGCGTGCCGTGGGAGGAGGATCCCGGCGAGCTGTACGAGCACGCCCCCTGCGGCTACCTGTCCACCCTGCCGGACGGCACGATCGTCAAGGTGAACGGGACGTTCCTGGCCTGGACCGGGTACGACCGGGCCGAGCTGATCGGCCGCCGCCGCTTCCGTGATCTGCTCAGCTCGGGCGGGCAGATCTACCACGAGACGCATTACGCGCCGCTGCTGCGCATGCAGGACGACGTGCACGAGGTCGCCTTCGACCTGATCCGGGCGGACGGCGAGCGACTGCCCGCGCTGATCAACTCGGTGCTCAGCCGCGACCCGGCCGGGAACCCGCGGCTGATCCGCACCACGGTCTTCAACGCGACCGAGCGGCGCGGTTACGAGCGGGAGCTGCTCCACGCGCGCCGCACGGCCGAGGCCTCCGAGCGCCGGATCAAGGTGCTGCAGGAGATCGTGGCCGAGCTGTCCGCGGCGGCGACCGAGCTCGAGGTGGCCGTCGCGGTGGTCCGGGCGCCGCAGCTCGCCTTCGAGGCCACCAGCAGCAGCATCTGGGTGATCGACGAGAACCGGGAGCGGCTGGTCGCGGTCCCGCAGTCCGCAGCCGCGCCACCGTCGCCGACCGCACCGGACCCGGCCGACCCGGCGACCGGCCGCGACGACATCCCGCTGACGTCCGGCCGCGCGGTCGCCGAGGTGTTCCGCCGCGGCGAGCTGCAGGTGATCGGCTCGCCGGAGGAGGCCGGCAAGGAGTTCGGCGAGCTGGCCGAGACCATGCGCCAGGCCGGGCACAGCGCGATCGTGCTGCTGCCGCTGACCGCCGGGCTCGCCGGCGACGACGGGCGCGGCATGCTCGTCTTCGGCTTCGCCGAGCCGCGTGAGCTGTCCGACAGCGAGCTTCGGGTGGTCCGGGTGCTCGGGCAGCAGGCCGGGCAGGCGCTCGACCGTGGCCGCCTCTACGACCAGGCGCGCCGGGACGAGGAGCGGGCGACCTTCCTGGCCGAGACCACCCGGGTGCTGGACGAGACGCCCCGCCTGACCGCCCGCACCAAGGCGCTGGTCGAGCGGCTGGTGCCCGAGATCGCCGACTGGGCCACGGTCCGGCTGCAGGTGGGCCCGAACGGCCTACTGGCCAACGCGGGCGGGCCCGCGCCGGAGCCGCAGCGGCTGGCCCGGCGGATCTCCGAGGTGACGTTGTCCGCCGAGCCGCAGTGGCCGGATCCGGCCGGGCCCGACCAGGGCTGCGCGGTGCTGCCGCTGACCGCGCGGGGGCGGGTGCTGGGCACGCTGGCGCTGCGGCTTCCCGTGGCCCGGCGTACGGCCACCGAGATCGCGTTCCTCACCGACCTGGCCGACCGGGCCGGGCTGGCGCTCGAGAACGCCCGCCTCTACGAGCAGGAACGCGCCATCGCCCGGACCCTGCAGCGCAACCTGCTGGCCGGGCACATGCCGCGCGACTCCCGGTTCGTGGTGGAGACCCACTATCACGCGGCGGCGCAGGACCTCGAGGTCGGCGGCGACTGGTTCGACGCCTTCATGATCACGCCGGACAAGCTGGCCATCGCGGTCGGCGACGTGGTCGGCCGGGGGATCGAGGCGGCCACCACGATGGGCCAGCTGCGCAGCGCGATCCGGGCGCTGGCCTCGGCCGAGGCCGGCCCGGCCAAGGTGCTGCGCAAGCTCGACCGGTTCGTCGAGCGGGTCGAGACGGCGCGGATGGCGACGGTCGCGTACGCCGAGGTCGACCTGCATGCCGGAACGATGACCTACGCCTGCGCCGGTCACCTGCCGCCGCTGCTGCACGAGCCGGCCAGCCCGGCCCGCTATCTGCTCGGCGCCCGCAGCGCACCGCTCGGCTCCCGGGCCGGCCGCCGCGATCGGCACGAGGAGACGGTGCGGCTGCCCGCCGGCAGCCGCGTGCTGCTCTACACCGACGGGCTGGTCGAGCGCCGCGACCGGACGATCGACCGCGGCCTCGACCTGATGGCCCGCGAGTGGGCCCGCCGGCGCGAGCTGCCGATGCCGGGACTGACCGCCGGCTTCGCCGACCTGATGGTGGGCCGCGAGCACAGCGACGACGTGTGCCTGCTGTGCTTCATGATCGGCGCCGAGGACAAGCTGGAACGAACCATCGGCGCCGATCCGGTGCAGATCGCGCTGCTGCGGGCCGACCTGCGCGGCTGGCTCGAGTCGCGCGAGGTCGACCGGGAGTGCGCCCAGGCGGTGCTGCTGGCCTGCTCCGAAGCGGTGGCGAACGCGATCGAGCACGGCTACCGCGACGATCCGTTCGGAAAGGTCGAGGTGGTGGCCTCGGTCTCCGACACGACGGTCGAGGTGCGCGTCGCCGACAAGGGCGAGTGGCGGGTGGCGCAGGGCGACGTGGCCCGGGGACGCGGGCTTCAACTCATCCGGCAGGTGATGGATCATGTGTCCTTCGACCGCAGCGCCGGCACGGTGGTGACCATGCGGCGCAGCCGGAAGGGGGCATCGTGACCAGTGACCTGGTGCGGTACGCGCGGCGCGGGACCGCGTCGATCGTCACGCTGTCGGGCGAGATCGACCTGGCCAACGCGCCCACGATCGGGCGCGAGATCGTCGACGTGGTGCCCGGCGACGGCGCGGTGCTGATCGACCTGACGGGCGTGTCGTTCCTGGACAGTGCCGGCGTGCGGCTGCTGGACGCGCTGGTCGGCGACCTGGACGACCACGGCCGGGTGGTCCGCTTCGTGGTGGGCGAGACCGGCGCGGCCCGGATGACGCTGCAGCTCTGCGCGTTTCGCGACGATCTTCTGGCCACCGACCTGGACAAGGCCGCGGAGGAGCTGAACGACTGAGCCGGAGCGGCCGGCACCCGCCCACCGCCGTGGACTGGACCGAAGGACGCGTAACCTAGATGCCCATGAGCGTCACTTCCGTCTTTCCGCAGCTCGAGCAGCTGCTGCCCCGGGTCAGCAAGCCGATCCAATACGTGGGTGGCGAGCTCGGCGCCGTCGTCAAGGAGTGGGACGCCACCACGGTCCGGTGGGCGCTCATGTATCCGGACGCGTACGAGGTCGGGCTGCCCAACCAGGGCGTGCAGATCCTGTACGAGGTGCTCAACGAGCAGCCTGACGTGCTGGCCGAGCGGACGTACGCGGTGTGGCCCGACCTCGAGGCGCTGATGAAGGAACACGGCGTCCCGCAGTTCACCGTCGATGCGCACCGGCCGGTCCGGGCCTTCGACGTGCTCGGTGTGTCGTTCGCCACTGAGCTCGGCTACACCAACCTGCTCTCCGCGCTCGACCTGGCCGGGATCCCGATGAACGCCGCCGACCGCGGCGACGACATGCCGATCGTGCTGGCCGGCGGGCACGCCAGCTTCAACCCGGAGCCGATCGCCGACTTCATCGACGCCGCCGTGCTGGGCGACGGCGAGGAGGCGGTCCTGGAGATCACCGCGATCATCCGGGCGTGGAAGGCCGAGGGCTGCCCGGGCGGGCGTGACGAGCTGCTGCTGCGCCTCGCGCGTACCGAGAGCATCTATGTCCCTCGCTTCTACGACGTCGACTATCTGCCGGACGGGCGCATCCAGCGCGTGGTGCCCAACCGGCCGGACGTGCCGTTCCGCGTGCACAAGCGCACGACGATGGACCTGGACGCGTGGCCGTACCCGAAGAAGCCGCTGGTCCCGCTGGCCGAGACGGTGCACGAGCGGTATGCGGTGGAGATCTTCCGCGGCTGCACCCGGGGCTGCCGGTTCTGCCAGGCCGGCATGATCACCCGCCCGGTGCGCGAGCGCTCGATCACCACGGTGGGCCAGATGGTGCAGGAGGGCCTCGAGTTCTCCGGCTTCAACGAGGTCGGCCTGCTCTCGCTCTCCAGCGCCGACCACTCCGAGATCGGCGACATGTGCTCGGGCCTGGCCGAGCAGTACGCCGACACCAACGTCTCGCTGTCGCTGCCCTCGACGCGGGTGGACGCCTTCAACATCGACCTGGCCCAGGAACTGTCCCGCAACGGGCGGCGCACCGGCCTCACCTTCGCGCCCGAGGGCGGCTCGGAGCGGATCCGCAAGGTCATCAACAAGATGGTGACCGAGGAGGACCTGATCCGGACCGTGGTGACGGCGTACTCGAACGGCTGGCGGCAGGTGAAGCTCTACTTCATGTGCGGCCTGCCCACCGAGACCGACGAGGACGTGCTGCAGATCGGCCGGATGGCGCACGAGGTGATCAAGGCCGGCCGGGCCGCCGCGGGCACCAAGGACATCCGCTGCACGGTGTCCATCGGCGGGTTCGTGCCCAAGCCGCACACCCCCTTCCAGTGGGCCCCGATGGAGCGCCCCGAGGTGATCGACGCCCGCCTCAGGATGCTGAAGCAGGAGATCAACTCCGATCGGTCGCTGGGCCGCGCGATCGGCTACCGCTACCACGACGGCGAGCCGTCGCTGATCGAGGGCCTGCTGTCCCGGGGCGATCGGCGCGTCGGCGCAGTGATTCGGCGTGTCTGGGACAAGGGCGGACGATTCGACGGCTGGTCGGAGCACTTCTCGTACGCCCGGTGGGTCGAGGCGTGCGCCGAGGTGCTGCCCGGCTTCGGCGTCGACCTGGACTGGTTCACCACCCGCGAGCGCGACCAGCTCGAGGTGCTGCCCTGGGACCACTTGGACTCCGGCCTCGACAAGGACTGGCTGTGGCAGGACTGGCAGGACTCCAAGAGCGAGTACGAGCAGGACGACTGCCGCTGGACCCCGTGCTTCGACTGCGGCGTCTGCCCGTCCATGGACACCGAGATCCAGATCGGCCCCACCGGTAAGAAGCTGCTCCCGCTTACGCCGGTGAACAATCTGCGGGTGCCTGTCTAGTGGCGCCGAAGAATCAGCCGGTCGGCGGGCAGGCCCCGATCGTCCAGCGCATCCGGATCCGGTATGCCAAGCGGGGTCCGTTGCGCTTCACGTCGCACCGGGACTTCGCGCGGGCCTTCGAGCGCGCGTTGCGGCGGGCGGCCGTACCCATCGCCTTCTCCCAGGGCTTCCACCCGCATCCCAAGATCTCCTACGCCAGCGCGGCGCCGACCGGCGTCGCCAGCGAGGCGGAGTAACTGGAGATCGGCCTGCAGGCCCCGGTCGACCCGGCCGAGCTCTGCACGGCGCTGGACGCCGCCCTCTCGCCGGGCCTGGACGTGCTGGACGCGGTGGTGGCCCGCGAGGGCACCAGCCTGGCGGAGCGGATCGACGCGTCCAGCTGGCGGCTGGAGCTGCCCGGCGTCACCCCCGAGGAGGCCGCGGCCGCGGTCGAGGCCTTCCTGGCCGCCGAGGAAGTGCTGGTCGAGCGCATGACCAAGCAGGGACGCCGATCCTTCGACGCGCGGGCGGCGGTGGCTTCCTGCACCGTAAACGTCGCACCTTCCGGGGCGGTCCCCGCACCGTGTGCGATACTCGACCTTGTCGTACGGCAGGTAACGCCGGCCGTCCGACCCGATGACGTCCTGTCCGGCCTACGCGTGGTGGCCGGCCTGGAGCCGCCGGCGCCGTCCCGAGCGACGCGGCTGGCCCAGGGCTCACTCACCGCGCAAGGTGAGTTCGTCGATCCGTTGGACGCGGATCGACAGGACGCACCCATCGGAGGGCGCTAGCCGATTCGGCTGGCGTCCGTTCGGCAGACTTCGGCGACTCGCGCGAGCGGGCCCGAAAAACTTGCGGCGACCCTGCGTGGCAGCGCTCACACGCGCCCGGGGCGCCAGAACTGGAGAGCGCCCCATGCTCGAGAACGAGCTACCGGGTGGGGAAGCGGACGGGGCTACGACCCCTTCCGCCGAATCCGCCGAAAGCACTGCAAGCACGACACCTGTGCGCCGGACCCGCCGCAAGGCGACCCCGCCGCCGGCCGATGAGCCGGGTGCCGCGATAGAGGCGGCGGCGACTCCGCCTCCGGTCAAGAGGACCCGGAAGAAGGCGGCCGCGCCGGCCCCGGCCGCCCCTGAACCGGAAGCATCGCAACCGGCGGAAACGGCGGACGAGGCTCCCGCTCCCGTGAAGCGGACGCGCCGTAAGAAGGCCGCCGCGCCCCCCGCTGAGCAGCCTGTCGAGCCGCCCGTCGACCAGCTCGCTGAGCCCGTGATCGGGGTGCTGCCGATCATCGAGGAGCCCGCCGAGGAGCTCCGCGAGGAGACGCCGGCTCCGCGTACCCGGCCCACCGCGATCCCGGCCGCCGTGCTGTTCATGCCGCCTGAGCCCGAGCCCGTCGTGCCGCCCCCGACGCGCAGCCGCCGCAAGAAGGCGGCCGAGCCCGTCGCCGAGCCCGAGCCGGTCGCCGAGGTCGCCCCGGTCGAGGAGCCGGCCGCCGAGGAGCCGCCGCGCAAGACCAGCCGGCGCCGGCGCCGCGGCGCCGAGGAGCCCGTCGCCGAGACCCCGGTGGTCGAGGAGGAGATCGACGAGGTCGACGAGAGCGCCGACGACGTCGCGGACACCACCGACGAGGAGTCGGAGGACGACGACGAGGCCGGTGCCCGCCGCCGGCGCCGCCGTGGCCGTCGTGGCCGTGGCCGCGGCAAGGGTCCCGCCGACGAGGGCGACGAGGCCGAGGGCGAGGACGCCGGCGCCGAGTCGGC
>NZ_JBFAZH010000350.1:0-6790 GCF_040681735.1 Actinoplanes sp. NPDC051633
TGAAGACCGCGGTCCGACGGGCTTGGTAGCGGCCGGCCTGCTCGGCGGAAGCGGCCGCCGGGTCAGCCACCGAGTCCTTCAGCACGACCACGTAGCCCGAGCGTGGCGGTTGGGCCGCCGAGGCGACGGGAGCTGTAACGACGAAGCCGGCCGCGACGATGATCGCGCTCAGCACTGCGGAAAGACGGCGCACCAGACTCAACTCCCCGGCTGTGGGATTGTGGCCCGAACGCGCTCCCCGCTTCGCAGCCCGGGCGGCCCAAGTCAACCACACAATGGAACGAGCGTGATCCCTCGTCCGTCCGGGGTCTCGTCCGGGTTACGGCGTCGCGGGGTGGTGGACTGTGAGGGCGAGGATGGCCACGTCGTCGCTGCGAGGGCTCGGACCCACCTGAGCGCTCAGGATGTGGTCGACCAGACCGTCAGGATCGTTCGTGGGTGCCGTTTGGACCGCTTGGCGGAGCTCGGTGAGCCCGCGGTCGATCTCGTGGTGGCGGTCTTCGATGAGCCCGTCGGTGTACATCACCAGACTGCACCCGGTGGGGAGAAGGAGTGTCACGTCACGGTATTCGGCGCGTCGAGTGCCCAGGGGCGGTCCCGGTTTCGGCCGCAGAAACTCGGCGCGGTCGCCGGTGCGCAGGACGGGCGGTGGGTGACCGGCGAGTACGGCGGTGGCGGTGTGGTCGGCGAGCTGAAGTTCGAGGTAGCAGCAGGTCGCCATGGCATGAGGTTCGTAGCGCAGAAGGTGCTCATTGGCTCGGCGCATGACGTCGGCGGGGTGGTATCCGTCGGCGGCGTAGGCGCGTAGCGCGCTGCGCAGTTGACCCATCGTGGCCGCGGCCTGGGGACTGTGGCCCGCCACGTCGCCGATCACGATAGCGGCCCGGCCGGTCTCGATGTGGATGACGTCGTACCAGTCACCGCCGACCTCGGCACCCTCGGTCCAGGGCAGGTAGCGCACGGCGTGCCGAGCACCGGGCAGGGCCGGCAGAGCGGCCGGCAGCAGCGCCCGCTGAAGATCCGCGGCGATGGACAGGTGGGCGCGGTGGAGCAGGGCCCGTTGTAATGCCTGGGCGGCAAGCCGGCTGAAGGTCACCAGGTTTGCGCGTTCGGCGTCGTCGAACTGGCGGGGCTGCTGGTAGCCGATCACCAGGGTGCCGAGGATCTGCCCCGCGGTGGCAAGCGGCAGGAAGGCCCAGGACTTCCGGCCGCCACCAGAGATCCTCGAGTCCGGGTCGGGCTGAGCCGCGGCGAATTCCTCCGGTGAGCAGAGGTATCGCGGCTGACCGGTGACCGCGACACCGGTGGCCGGGTATGGATGTGACATCGGCACCTCGCGCAGTTGCGCCACGACGTCATCTTCGTATCCGGCGTGGTAGCGCAGCAGCAGCTGCCGGTTCCGCTCGCTCAGCAACACGGCCAAACCGTGACCGCCGGCGGACGGCCGCAGCACAGTGCCCAGCGCGAGGTACACCTCGTCCGGGGTGGTGGCGGCGACCAGTGCCGCGGTGACGACCTGCAACGCGGTGGTCCGGTCCGCCGCGGCCCGGGCCTGCGCGACGCTGCGCTGCAGTTCCCGCTGGTGGTCGACCTGTTCGGTGATGTCACGGTACGACACGGCGACGAACCGGCCGTCGATGCGGACGGCCTTGACTTCCCACACCTGCGCTGTTGCCGATGCGGTGACCTGCTCGTGCCAGGTGTCCCCGGTCTCGGCGACCGCGCGCAGGTGCCGAAACAGCCGGATGTCCCCTGCGCCTGACGGCTGCTCGACGATGCCCCGTCCGATCAGATCCTCAGCCGTGCGGCCCGCGAGTTTGGCGCCGAACTGGTTTACGTACTCGCGGGTGAAGTCGATGATCGCGCCGGCATCGTCACGGACCGCCCGCAGCAGCACGAACCCATCGAAGGCCGCATCGAGGGCATCGTAGAGCCGCGTCCCGCCGTCGGTCAGCGAACCCATGGTCAGCTTGGTGAGGTCCACGAACCGGGCCACGAAACCGTCACCGAACGGCACCACCCGGATCTCGAAATGGCCCGAAACGGTCGGCCGGTCGTAATAGACCGTCCGTACCGTCGGCAACCGGTCCCGCACGACCTGCCGGTACAGCGTCAGGGTGCCATCCGTGACCGTCTCGGGCCACAATTCCCGATAGGTCCGGCCAACCAGTTCGCCTCGCGGCCGTCCCAGGAACCGGCAGCCGGCCTCGTTCAGGTAGGCGAGCGTGAAGTCGACAATACTGCCGCCCTCATCCCGCACCGCGGTCGCCAGTGCGCACCCATGCGGATCCGCCTCCAGGAGACCCAGCAGGTCCGCTGACGGCTGCGCGATTGGTCCGTTCCCACTCATCAGCGCTCCCTGCGACGCGTGCACCAGGGTAACGACGCGTGCACCAGGGTAACCGGGGAGCGCCTACTCCGACCGCATGGGTGTACGCCGCCATGCCGCGGGTACTTCGGAGCTCGCAGCGTCGCAACCGTCCCCTGCCGAGCGTGGCCGGTGCGGAAGCCGCAGGTACGCTCGGTTGCCAGCCCTCTAACGCGCCGGCGGCGAAACGGCCGGACCGCATCCATGACCGTAAGCCGAGCAAGCGAGATCCTCTCCCAGCCCCGGTTCGTGCACGCCGCCATGATCATCGAGTCGGATCAAACCTTGCGGACGGTGCTGGTCCCCGAGCTGCGACGATCACTGCAGGCGGGTGATCCGGTTTTCCTGGTGGTCAGCGAGCACACCGCTGCCGTGGTGCGCGATGACCTGGGCTCCGCCGGCACACGCCTGGAATGGGGCGATCGGGCGGTGTTCTACCAACGCCTGGGCTTGGCTTACGAGGCCTTCCGCCGCTATCTGGCCGACCAGCACGCTCAGGGCCGCCGTGTGCACGTCGTGGCGGAACCGCACATTCCCGATTATCTCGCCTCGGATGCTCCGGTGGATCGGGCCATGGCGTACTTGGAGTACGAGTCGGTCTGCAATGACACCTACGCACCGTACGGCTCATCGGTGACCTGCTTGTGGGACAGCCGCCGCTACGCCAGTCATGTCATCGACGGCGCGTGCAGCGTGCACAGCCACGAACTGACCGAGACCGGCAGAACGCTGAACCCCCGCTACGTCGCATCGGACGACTATCTCGCCGGCCGCACCGACGCACCGCTGCAAGCGCCGTCCGCGGCTGTCGAACAGGACCTCGAGCTGATCGAGGCGAAGCAGCTCGGCCTGCTGCGTGCCGCCCTCGGCTCGTGGATAGACCAGCACGGGTTCGACGCCCCGGCCGTCGAGGACATCGTTCTGGCGATCACTGAGGTCGCCACCAACGGCCTCACCCACGGCGCCGCACCGGTCCGCGTCCGCGGGTGGCAGGACGGCAGCACCTTGGTCGTCCAGGTGGATGACAGCGGCGGCCGTCCCGTGCCGCCGGACGCCGGCTACCGCCGCCCCGCCGCCGCGCACACGCCGGGCGGTCGTGGTTTGTGGCTGGCGCGCCAGCTCGCCGACACCGTCACCGCACGTACGCAGGCTGGACAGACGTCCGTGCGCCTGCACTTTCCTCGCGAGGTCACCAACCGCGAACCGCTGTGATGGCGGTGGCCGTGGCGCGCAACGGCCGGTCAGGTCTCAGGTGCGGCGAGCGGTGACGCGGGTGAAGCCCAGGTGGCGGCCGAGATCGGCCTTCAGCATCGCCACCTCCCGGGGTACGAGCCGGTTCGGGACCTCGCTGTCGGTCGTGTCCAGCACGGCCTCGCTCCAGTCCAGCCAATCGCGCCAGCCGTCCTCCAGGAAGTCGGCCCGCACGTCACCGACCACGCCGCTGCGGTTCCACAGTCGCTGCCACCAGGCGGGGGAGTGGAAGGCCCAGAACTCCGGCTCCCAGTACGGCGTGAGATGGGCGGGCAGCCCGTCGTCGAGCTCCGCGGCCAGTCCCGGCACCGCGATGCCGAGACGGCCGCCGGGAGCCAGGAAACGGCTCAGATAGGGAAGGTAGAGCTCGTCGGTGCCGAAGTAGTGGTAGGCGTCGACGCTGACGATGGCGTCGAAGTATCCCTCGGCGAAGGGCAGGTCGTGCGCCTCGGCCAGCAACGGCGTGATCGACCCGGCCTGCCCGGCGGCCTCGATCCGCTGCCAGTTCTCCGTGGGCTTGACCCACAGGTCGGCGGCGACGACCCGCACGTCGTACTCCTTGGCCAGGAAGATGGACGTGACGGCTCTGCCGCAACCCAGATCGAGCACGCGGGCGCCCGGCGCAAGGTCGAGGCCCGAGGTGAGCCACTCCATCAGCCAGATGGCGCTCGGGCCCATCCAGTTGTCGACAAGCCACTGCGGGTCGTAGCCGGCGCTTCTCGGGAACCGTGGCCGGGTCAGCCGCTGCGTCAGATCGTCGATCATCAGGGCAGGATCGCACCCCCGAGGTCCGCGCGATAACGAATTAACGCTGCCAGCACGTACGGCTCAGCTGATCGCTTCTCGCATACGCTGCTCGGCCGCGGCGCTGCGGATCACCATCAGGCGTAGTTCGAGCTCGTCGGACACGATCGCGGCCAGATGCTCCAGGGCGGTCAGCTGCCGTTTTGTCGTCTCGCGCGGCCGGTTGTCGATCACGTTGACCGTTCCCAGCCGGTAGCCGTCCTGGGTCCGGAACGGCGCTGCCGCGTAGAACCGCAGGCCGAGCTCGCCGCGAACGAGGGGGTGCTCGCGCGTCCGCGGGTCGTCGGCCGCATTGTTGACCACGTAGAGGTCGTCCTGGGCGATGGCCGACCCGCACAGACCGGGCTCCGGGCCGACCTCGCGGACGCCGGGCAGGCCGTGAGCGGCGATCAGCCAGATGCGATGCTGCTCGACCAGCGACACCGTCGCGATCGGAGTGTCGAAGATGGCGGCGGCGACGAACGCGATCCGTTCGTACGTGTCTTCGACTGGCTGATCCACCAGCTGATAGCGGCGCACGGCATCCAGCCGCGCCTGCTCCTCGGGGCCGTCCAGGTACTCATAGGTACCGCTGCATCTCATGGAGCCCTCCTGACCCAGCTGATCATTTCGGTGACATTGAGCTTAGTGAGCGCACATGGCGGCCGGACATGCCCGCGTCCTGTACTTTGCGGCGCGCGCGACTTCCACGCCGCAATGTCGCACACGGTGTCCGACGCACCCGGCGTGCACCCGCGCGCCGCCTGCCCCCAGGTCCAGATCAACCAGGGCTTGATCATGGCGATCACGCCCGCGCCGCGGACAGCGCCGGGGCCGCCTTCGGGGTGCGCATCAGCACGACCGCGAACGCGACCAGCCAGCCGCTCCACAGCACGTATCCGGCGAAGTTCGCCAGGTCGATGCCGGGCAGGTTCAGCGGCGACAGCACCCCGGCGAGGACCAGCACCGCGGACCCGGCGCCGAGAACGGTGAACCAGCGGCCGGCGATCGTCCGGCCGATCGCGGCGAGCACGAGCAGCGTCCAGGCGGCGGTGAGCAGGTAGCCGAAGGTCTCGCCGATGAGATTGCCGAGAATCTGGTGTGCGGTCTCGAACGAGTGGCGGCCGGCCGCGGCGATCGTGGGGTCGGAGCTGGCGGCGTCGGCGGCGTAGCCGGGAACCAGCAACGGCCAGCGGGACAGCCCGATCGCCTGCACGACGGCGGCGGCTACGCCGGCCAGGACCGCTGCGCGCATCACCCGGCTGGTCGACAGCCGTCCGACGGCGACCGCGATCGGCGCGAACAGGGCGGCCGAGACCGCCATGACGGTGAACCAGCCGGCGACGGCGTTCTGCGAGCCGCGGAACGCGGTGAGGATGTCGTCGGTGGGTTCCTTGAGGATGTCCGGGTAGTCGAAGATGCTGCCGAGCGCGGTGAACGCGACGTTGGTGAGCACGGCGGCGGTGATCAGCAATGCCGCGGTGAGTTTGCGGTTCATGACGGTGTCCTTTCGGGGTTCGGGTTGTTGGCGGCGATCCAGGCGACGAGCACGTTGTCGGGTTGATCGGCGAGATGGTCACGGGCGAGTGCGTCGACCCGTTCGTGGTCGCCGGCGAGATGCGCGGCGGCGATCGCGGTCAGCTGCCGGTCACGGGTGCTGGACGCCAGCGCCGTCGCCCGCGCCAGCAGGTCCGGCGCGGTCGGATCGAGGAGTGCGGCGGCGACGAGCAGAACCGGCTCGTCGCTGGTCGGAGCGCGAGCGGCGATGCGTGCCGCCGCGCCTTTGTCACCACCGATGAGCCGGCGGATGAGCAGGTCGGTGTCGGTCATGGGAGCAGCGTCGGCGCGGGCGCTGACACTTCGCTGACGCCGTGGGCCCGGCTGCGTCAGGTCTAGGGTCAGGGCGTGCTCACCGTTGCCGTTCTGGGTCCGGCCGAGGTGCGCCGTGACGGCGTCCGCCTGGCCGTCCCGGCGGGCCGGACGACCCAGCTTCTCGTCCGGCTCGCGCTCGACGCGGGACAGGTGATCCGCGCGGACCGGATCATCGACGACCTGTGGCCGGGTGAGACTGCGCGCAACACGCTGCAGGCCAAGGTGTCGAAGCTGCGCCGGGCACTCGGCGATCCGAGCTGCATCACCGGCAGCGGCGCCGGCTACGCCCTCGTGGTCGATCCCCGGTGCGTCGATGCGCTGGAGGTGCTGCGGATCGCCGGGACGCTGCCCGCGCTGCGCCGTGATCCGGGCACCGCCGCCCGCGTGTCCGCGGCGGCGCTGGAGATCTTCCGTGGTGACCTGCTGCCCGACGCCGGGGACGGTGCGTGGCTCGCCCCGCACCGGGCCCGGCTGGCCGAGGCCAGGCTGAGCCTGATCGAGGACCATCTCGCCGCT
>NZ_JBFAZH010000351.1:0-6767 GCF_040681735.1 Actinoplanes sp. NPDC051633
TCAAGCAGGTCGGCGACACCATCGAGGTCGACGAGCCGCTGCTCGAGGTCTCCACCGACAAGGTCGACACCGAGATCCCGTCGCCGGTGGCCGGCACGGTGCTCGAGATCAAGGTCCAGGAGGACGAGACCGCGGACGTCGGCGCCGATCTCGCGATCATCGGTTCCGGGGAGCCCGCGCAACAGGAGGCTCCGAAGCAGCCCGAGCCGCCGAAGCAGGAGGCCCCCAAGCAGGAGGCCCCCAAGCAGGAGGCCCCCAAGCAGGAGCCGCCCAAGCAGGCCGAGGCGCCCAAGGTCGAGTCGGCTCCGGCGCCGGACATCGCGCCGGCCGGCGAGTCCTACGCCGACCCGACGCCCGAGGCCGAGCAGGGCAAGCCCTCCCCCCAGCCCGCGGCTCCCGCGCAGGCGCCCGCGCCGGCCGAGGTCAAGTCCAACGGCGGGGCCGGCGACGCCGGTTACGTCACGCCGCTGGTGCGCAAGCTGGCCGCGGAGAAGGGCGTGGACCTCTCCAAGCTGACCGGCACCGGGGTCGGCGGCCGGATCCGCAAGCAGGACGTGGTCGAGGCGGCGGAGAGGGCGGCGGCGGAGAAGGCCACCCCGGCGCCCGCCGCGGCGTCGCAGGCCGCGCCCGCGGCCCCGAAGCCGCAGGCCAGCCCGCTGCGGGGCCGCACCGAGAAGCTGACCCGCACCCGCGCCACCATCGCCCGGCGCATGGTCGAGTCGCTCCAGGTGTCGGCGCAGCTCACCACGGTCGTCGAGGTGGACGTCACCAAGATCGCCCAGCTGCGCCAGCGGGCCAAGAACGACTTCCTGGCCAAGCACGGCGCGAAGCTGACCTTCCTGCCGTTCTTCGCGCTGGCCACGGTCGAGGCGCTGCAGGAGCACCCGGTGGTGAACTCGTCGATCGACCAGGAGGCCGGCACGGTCACCTACCACGACGGGGAGCACCTGGGCATCGCGGTGGACACGCCCAAGGGCCTGATCGTCCCGGTGATCAAGGACGCCGGCGACCTGAGCCTGGCCGGCCTGGCCAAGCGCATCGCCGACGTGGCCGACCGCACCCGCAACAACAAGATCAGCCCCGACGAGATCTCCGGCGGCACGTTCACGCTGACCAACACCGGCAGCCGGGGCGCGCTGTTCGACACGCCGATCATCAACCAGCCGCAGGTCGGCATCCTGGGCACCGGCGCGGTGGTCAAGCGCGCCGTGGTCGTCGAGGACCCCAACCTGGGTGAGCTGATCGTCCCGCGGTCGATGGTGTATCTGGCGCTGAGCTACGACCACCGGATCGTGGACGGCGCGGACGCCGCCCGCTTCCTGGTCACCATCAAGAACCGGCTCGAGGCGGGCCAGTTCGAGGGTGAGCTGAGCTGACCCGTGTGACGAAGAGCCCCGCCTCGGCGGGGCTCTTTCGTTTTGAGCCTGTTCAAACTCGGGAATGATTGGGGCATGCGCATCCTCATCGCCGGCGCGTCCGGTTTCCTTGGCGCCCCGCTGATCGAGCGGCTGCGCGCCTTCGGCCACGACGTCACGCGACTGGTCCGGCGGCCCGCCCAGGCGAGCGACGAGGCGACCTGGTGGCCGTCGCAGGGCGAGCTCGACCCGGCGCTGGTGGCCGGCGCCGACGCGGTGATCAACCTGGCCGGCGCCGGCGTCGGTGACAAGAGGTGGACGGCCGCCTACAAGAGCACGCTGCGGTCCAGCCGGGTCGACACGACCGGGACGATCGCGCGGACGATCAAGAATCTGCCCCAGGCCGAACGGCCCCGCGCGCTGCTGCAGGGTTCGGCAGTGGGGTGGTACGGGGACACCGGCGACCGCCGGGTGACCGAGGAGGAGTCCGCCGGGCGCGGCTTCCTGTCCGATCTGTGCCGGGTGTGGGAGGCCGCCGCGCGACCCGCCGAGGACGCCGGTGTGCGTACCGTCCTGATGCGGACCGGTCTGCCCCTGCACGAGAGCGGCGGGCTGCTCAAGCCCCAGATGATCCCGTTCAAGATGGGCGTCGGCGGGCGGCTGGGCAGCGGCCGGCAGTACGTTCCCTGGATCGCGCTGGCCGACTGGGTCACCGCCGTCGAGTTCATGCTCGACACCGACTCGATCGCCGGCCCGGTGAACGTGGTCGCTCCCGAGCCGGTGACCAACTCCGAGTTCACCGAGGTGTTCGGCCGGGTGCTCAAGCGGCCGGCGGTCACCCTCGTGCCCGGCTTCGCGCTGCACGTGGCGCTGGGCGAGTTCGCCGGCGAGGCGTTGCGCAGCCAGCGGGTGATCCCCGGGGTGCTGAACCGGGCCGGTTTCCGGTGGGCGTACCCCACTCTTGAGTCCGCGCTACGCGCCGCGATCGACCACACACCGAGCGCGGCGGCCTGATCCGCCGCGGCGCTTGCTAATCTGCCGCTTGATGTCCGTCGCCGCTCCCGCACCCGCAGACCCGTCCGATCTGCCCGCAGATCCGCCCGCCGAGGCCGTGTCGCCCGCCCGCGTGCGACGGCGCTGGCCCGGTCACGTCCTGTTCGCGATGGTCGCCGTTGCGCTCGCCGTCTACGTGACCAACGGGCTGTGGGCCGACCCGCATGCGAAGGCCCTCGCCCGCAACGTCGGCGACCAGGCCTTCTTCGAGTGGCTGCTGGGCTACGGCGTCTACGTGCTGAGCCACGGCGCCGACCCGTTCTTCACCGACCTGCTGAACACGCCGGTCGGCGTGAACCTGGCGGCGAACACCTCCATCACCGTCTACATCGTCCTGTTCTCGCCGCTGACCTTCCTGCTCGGGCCACAGGTCAGCTTCGTGACGATCCTGACCCTGAACCTGGCGGGCGGCGCCTTCGCGTTCTACTGGTTCTGCCTGCGCCATCTCACCTCGCGCCGGGCCGCCGCCGCCGTGGCCGGGCTGTTCTTCGGGTTCGCGCCCGGCTTCATCTCGCACGCCAACGGGCACCTGAACTGGTCGGCCGGGTGGGTCGCCCCGGTGGTGCTGTGGTGGGTGCTCAAGCTGCGCGAGAAGGGTCGCTGGCTGCGCAACGGCATCGTGCTCGGGCTGCTGGTCGCGGTCGGCTTCTCGATCGCGGCCGAGGGGTTGTTCTTCACCGCGCTGGCCAGCGGCGTCTTCCTGATCGCGTGGGCGTCGGCCCGGACCACCCGGGCCGAGGCGCGGGCGGCCCTGCCCACCGTGCTGGCCGGGCTGGGGGTCACGGCGGTGGTCGCCGGGTCGCTGCTCGCCTACCCGCTCTACATGCACTTCGACGGCCCGCAGAGCTTCTCCGGGACCGGCTTCAACCAGCGGCACTACGTCGAGGACGTGGCCGCGTACTTCAGCTACTCCGGACGGTCCTGGGCGGCGTGGGCCGGCCTGGGCAGCGACCACCTCGCGCCCAACCCGACCGAGGAGACGTCGTTCTTCGGGCTGCCGATGCTGATGCTGGTGGTGGCCGGGCTGGTGCTGCTGTGGCAGCGGTCGGACGCGGGGCGGCGGGTCACGCTGCGCGCTCTGATCATCGTGGCGGCGACGTTCATGGTGATCTCCTGGGGGCCGCGGCTGCAGATCTTCGAGCACGAGACGCAGATCCCGCTGCCGTACGCGGCCCTCGCGCACCTGCCGCTCTTCGACTCCGCGCTGCCGCTGCGGTTCTCGCTGGTGGTGGTCGGCGTCTTCGGCCTGGTGCTGGCGTTGCTCGCCGACCGGCTGCTGACCGATGCCGAGTTGTCGTCGTCGGTGCAGACGTCGTTCGCCGCCGCGTTCGCGGTCGCGCTGGTGCCGCTGGTCCCGCTGCCGCTGCTGACCTTCGAGCGGGCGCCCGAGCCGCGATTCATCGCGGACGGGACCTGGAAGCGGTACGTCGCCGAGGGCGCGGCGCTGAGCTCGCTGCCGTTCGCGAACACCGCCTCGCCGGACGCGCAGCGCTGGCAGGCGTACACGATGGCGCGGGGTGGCCGGCAGTTCCCCACGCCGGACGGCTACTTCCTCGGGCCGGGCGGCGACAACGGCACCGGGCGGATCGGGGCGCCCTGGCGGCGCACCGACTGGCTGCTGCTGCGGGCGGCCCGCTACGGCGAGATCCTCACCGTCACCAACGACGACCGGGCCCACGCGCGGGAGGACCTCGCGTACTGGAACGTGCAGGCGGTGTTCCTCGCCGACCGGGTCACCGGCTCGGCCGGTCCCGACTTCCGGTCCGCGCTGGAGATCACCGCGCGGGAGCTCCTCGGCCCGCCCGAGCGGGTGCAGGACGTGCTGGTGTGGCGCATCCGGCCGGGAGTGGATCCGGTCGACCGGATCCAATAGGACTACATTTGGGTACGTGACCAGCCCGACGCTCACCGTGCTCCGTCCCGGCCTCGTCGACTACGTCGAGGCGTGGGCCGAGCAACGCCGCATCCACGACGCCGTCGCCGACGGCGAACTGCCCGACACCATCCTGCTGCTCGAGCACCCCAGCGTCTTCACCGCCGGCAAGCGCACCGAGCCCGCCGACCGGCCGTTCGACGGCACCCCGGTGGTCGACGTGGACCGCGGCGGCAAGATCACCTGGCACGGTCCCGGCCAGCTCGTCGGCTACCCGATCCTCAAGCTGCCCGACCCGATCGACGTGGTCGCCTATGTGCGGCGCACCGAGCAGATGCTGATCGATGTGTGCGCCGAGTTCGGCGTGACCGCCGAGCGGGTCGAGGGCCGCAGCGGCGCCTGGGTCCGCGCGGACTCCCGCGGGCCCGACCGCAAGATCGCCGCCATCGGCATCCGCGTCTCGCGCGGCGTCACGCAGCACGGCTTCGCCCTGAACTGCGATTGCGACCTGTCGGCCTACGACCGTTTCGTGCCGTGCGGCATCCGCGACGCGGGCGTGACGTCGCTGACCGCCGAGCTGGGCCGGCCGGTGACCGTGGCCGAGGTGCTGCCGGTGGTCGAGCGCCACCTGCCGACGCTTCTCGAGCACTGATGCCGATCCTCTACCGCGATCCGACGGACCCGCGGGTCTTCGTGCCGCGTGAGCACGGCGGCCTGGGGCTGAACTTCGGCCACGGCATCGCCTGGGCGATCTTCCTGAGCATGACGGTGATCCCGCTGGTCATCGTCGTCGCCGTGACCATCCTCTTCGTGCTGTGAAACGGCTTCTGGGCGGGCTGGCGGTGGCGGCGGCCGTCGGGCTGGGCGTGCGGGCGTATCTCGGCCGGCGCCGTTCGATGATCTCGACCGTGCCGCCCGAGCTGCAGCACCCGATCCTCTACGTGCCGTTCCGGCTCACTTCCCGCATCCTGACGCGGGCGATGGGACTGATCCCGACGCCGGGGGCGCCGCCGGTGGCCGGCGTGACGGTCGACCGCCGGGTGGTGCCGGGAGATCCGCCGGTCGACGTGTACGTGTACCAGCCGTCGGCCCGCTCGCTGCCGTCGGGCGCGCTGCTCTACATCCACGGCGGCGGGTTCGTGGTCGGCCACCCGTCGACGTACCACGCCATCTGCAGCCGGATCGCCGCCGAGCTGGGCGTCCTGGTGGTCAGCGTGGACTACCGGCTGGCCCTCAAGCATCCGTTCCCGGCCGGTCTGGAGGACTGTTTCCGGGCGCTGCAATGGACCCATGAGCAGCCCGGGGTCGATCCGTCGCGGGTCGCGGTGTGCGGCGACAGCGCCGGCGGCGGGCTGGCCGCGACACTGGCCCAGATGGCGTACGACCGGGACGTGCCGGTGTGTTTCCAGGCCCTGATCTACCCGATGCTCGACGACCGGACCGTGCTGCGCGAGGACCACCTGGGCACCGGCGGTTTCGTGTGGACGCCACCGTCGAACCGTTTCGGCTGGACCGCGTACCTCGGGCATCGGCCGGCCGAGCACGAGCCGCGACCCTACGCGGCGGCCGCTCGCCGCGACGATCTGACGGGCCTGGCGCCGGCCTGGATCGGCGTCGGCGACCTCGACCTGTTCCACCAGGAGGACGTCGCCTACGCCGGGCGGCTGCGGGCCGCGGGCGTCCCGTGCGAGCTGGTCGTCGTGCCGGGCATGTACCACGGCGCGGACAGCTTCCTGGACGGCCGGGCCGCGTCGATGACCGCCTTCCGCGCCGGCATGATCAAAGCGATCGGCCAGGCGATCTCGAGTGGAGACCCGGGCCGCCGGGCGGCGGCTCGATCGGCGGAATGATCCGGGAGTCGATCAACCGGAACTCTCAGACCAGCCGGCTCAGCGCCGGGTCACCCAGGCGGCGCTGCCGATCATGCGTACGCAGGGCGCCGGGCACCTCGTGCAGGTGTCCAGCATCGGCGGGGTGGTCGCCTTCCCGACGCTGGGCCTCGACCACGCTTCCAAGTGGGCCTCGAAGGCATGAGCGACGCCCTGTCGCAGGAGACCGCGCACCTGGCATCCGGGTGACGCTGATCGAGCCGGGCCCGTCGGCACCGACTGGTCGGGCTCGTCGGCCGTGCACGCCGCACCGATCGACGCCTACGAGCCGGTCCGCGAGGCCCGGCGGGCGGCTGCGACCGCCCGCACCCCGGCCGACCCGGCATCGACGACGGAAGCGATCCTCGCCGTGGTGGACGCCGGCGATCCCCGCTGCGCCTCTTCCCACTCCCGACAGCCGAACGCGTCTACGCAGAGCGCCTGGCAACCTGGCGCACCCCTCGTGACCGCCGGCCCGGCGACCCAAGCCAACAGTGGTAGCCCAGCCGCCTTTCCCGGGCTCGAATGCGCTCGTGGGCTACCACTTTCCGGCCCGGCCGGCATGCCAGACCAACAGTGGTAGCCCAGCGGCCTTTCCCGGGCCCGGATGCACCCGTG
>NZ_JBFAZH010000352.1:0-6753 GCF_040681735.1 Actinoplanes sp. NPDC051633
CCCGAGCCGGGACAGAATAGCCAAGAGCACCGACAGCCGAACCGCCGACGGCGATCGGCTCCGGCGCGGCGGGGTCCGGCGCGGACCTGGCTGTACCGGATCGCGACGAACGCCTGCCCCGACTGGCTGGGCGCCGACGATGTCAAGTATGCAGGTCACACCTGTGTCTGTTCGGTGGCCTGATCGAGGTGACCGAGAAGTTGGACGAGGAGGGTGTCGCCGACCCATTGCTCGTACTGGTTCGCTGTCCAGCCGCAGCGGTGCACGAGCAGGTGCCAGGTGTCCGGATGGTTGAGCGTCCATAGGATGTCGGTCGCCGTGGTGACGCCGATCGCTGGGGCCAGGGCCGCGAGCTCGTCGAGCCGTTGGGCGAAACCGTGCAGGACGGTCCGGAACTCCGTTTCGATCCGTTGCCACAGATCGGTGATGGCAGGGTCGGTGAGCGCGGCGTTGCGGACGATGTGCATCACGGCGCCGGCGCGGTCTTTGGTCTGGCGCGACTGACGGGCGGCTGTGCGCAGGAGCGTGTGGGGGTCGTCGGCTTGCAGTAGCTGGCGGTACCAGGGCCGGTCGACGATGGGGATCGGTTGGTCGTCACCGCCGAGGCGGACGTCCCAGAGCGCGTGCAGCACGCCGGCCTTGGTGCCGAAGGCGAGATAGACGGTCTTGAGCGCCACCCCTGCCGTCGCGGCGATGGCCGGCATCGCCGTGGCGGTGTAGCCGCGATCGGTGAACAGATTCTGGGCGGCGTCGAGGATCGCGCCACGGGTCTGCTGCGCCTGCTGCCGGCGGCGCGGCGACTCGTAGCGACGCCGGGGGTTGACGGGACCGGCCACTCGGCTACTCTACAAGAGCATTCACTGCTCGATACGAGTAGCCAATTGAGGGAGGTGGGCATGGAGACCAACCCGGCCCCGGAGGAGTTCGCGCTGATGACCCAACGGGCCCGCGCCATGTGGGCGCTGGGCGACTTCGCCCGAGCCGGAGCCGAGCAAGTCATCGTGGCCGAATTGCTGTGCCGGGCGATCGACATTCACCCCGGCGAACGGGTGCTGGATGTGGCCGCCGGCTCCGGCAACGCCGCCCTGGCCGCCGCCCGCCGTGGCGCACGAGTCACCGCCACCGACTTCGTCCCGCAACTCCTGCACGTAGCGGCGCGGCGCGCTGCGGTGGAAGGCCTGGTGGTCGAGATCGAGGAGGCGGACGCCCAGGCGCTGCCGTTCCCGGACGGCACGTTCGACGTGGTGTTGTCCACCTTCGGGGTCATGTTCGCACCCGACCAGGCGCGGGCCGCGTCCGAGCTGGTCAGGGTGTGCCGGCCGGCAGGTCGCATCGGCCTGACGGCGTGGACGCCACGGAGCGTCATGGCCAGCTCCCAGGCCACCGCCGGACGCTTCGCACCCTTCCCGCCCATCCGGGGAGCCCGCAGCCCGATCGAGTGGGGGACCGAAGCCCACGTCCGAGAGCTGCTCGGCTCCGGCGTGACAGACCTCAACACGCAGGTACTGACCACCGAGATGTGCGCCGCTTCGCCCGCCGCGCGCGTCGAATTCAACCGCACCTACGTCGGCCCGACCAAGGCGATCTTCGACCGCCTCGACCCTACTGGGCAACAGGCCCTCGCCAACGAACTCGCCGACTGTCTGCAGAAGTACAACCGCGCCACCGACGGGACACTGATCGCCCCCGCCGAATACCTCCAGATCATGGCCACAAAAGCAGCCTGACGGCCGCCATAGCCGTGACCGCAGGCGCCCGGGATCCGTACCTGACCGCCCACAATGCGCTCCCGGGGAATCTCCACAGCACGACCGAACTGAACGGCGAGCCGCTGCGCCGCGACTGTGCCCGCTGCTACTGAGTAAGGCCGACGATGTGCCAACTAGGCGGTGTTTCGTAGGAGCGTCGATGTCGCGGCGTGGCGATGATCGATAACTGACGAGGTCTCCGGTATTTGGTTCAGCGACCAAGCTAGAACTTCACACCGGAGACCTCGTGCCGAGCGTAGCGGCAGCGAGGCGACATGATCTGACCGACGGGCAGTGGGCGGTGCTCGAGCCGTTGCTGCCGGCGGGAACGGGTCATGCTCGGCCGCGCAGATGGACGATGAGACTGATCATCGACGGGATCAGGTGGCGGGTCCGAACCGGATCCCCGTGGCGCGACGTGCCCGCGGAGTACCCGCCGTGGCAAACCCTGTATCGGTGGTTCCGTCGCTGGCAGCGCGACGGCGTCTGGGCGCAGGTCCTGGCGTTGCTGCAGACCCGGGCCGATGCGGCCGGGTTGATCGGCTGGACGGTGAGCGTGGACTCCACGATCAGCCGCGCCCATCAGCATGCGGCTGGAGCCCGCCGTGACGGTGATCGGCAGAAGGAACCTCCCGGCGGTGTCCAGGCCGAGCTGGTGGATCACGGGCTCGGCCGGTCGCGGGGCGGGTGGACCACCAAGACCCACCTAGCCTGCGAACAAAGCCGCAAGGTGATGGCTGTGGTGGTCACCGCCGGTCAGTGCGCAGACAGCCCTCAGTTCATCGCCGTGCTTGCCAAAGTTCGAGTCGCCCGTGCCGATGGCGGCCGGCCGCGGACCCGTCCGGACACGGTGTTGGCCGATAAGGCGTACACCTCGAAGGCCAACCGTGCCTACCTGCGCCGCCGCGGTATCGCCGCGTGTATTCCGAGCAAGGCCGACCAGGATGCCCACCGCAAGGCCAAGGGGTCGAAGGGCGGGCGACCGCCCGCCTTCAACCCTGAGGTCTACCGCCTGCGCCACGCTGTCGAGTGCGGCATCAACCAGCTCAAACAACACCGCGCCATGGCCACCAGGTACGACTGTGAGGATGATCAGGTGCCGCCCGGGGTTCGGGTCTGACCCGAGATACGACCGGCTCTCGATGCCTTGAGTTTGATCTGTCGACTCGGGTCCCAGGCGGTGCTTGCTGCCGCCGGACCGGCGTGACGTGTCCCGATAGGGGCCTTGCCGCTAACAAGGCGCCATCACAGTCCTGACCGCCCCTTGCCGGCCCGGCGACGGCCATTCGTTCCTTCAGCCGTCAGGAGCCGAACAACCGTGCCCAGCATGTCCCACCCGCCGACTACCGGCCAAGACGACACCTCCCCCGAAGTGATTCTTGGCGTCGACACGCACAAGGACATCCACGTCGCCGCAGTCATCAACATTCACGGCGTCCTCCTTGGCAGTCATAGTTTCCCCACCACCGCCAAGGGTTACCGCGGGCTGCTGGCCTGGGCTAGCACACTGGGCCGGCTGCGGCAGGCTGGAGTGGAGGGCACACATTCCTACGGAGCGGCGCTGACTCGCCACCTGCTGACCGCCGGGATCGCCGTCATCGAGGTCAACCAGCCGGACAAGGCCCACCGGCGCCGTCGCGGCAAGACTGACGCCATCGACGCCGAAGCAGCAGCTCGTGCGGTCCTGTCCGGTCGAGCCACCGCCGTTGCCAAGGCTGGCGACGGTCACGTCGAGCGGATACGCCTGTTCAAGCTGGCCAAAGCCTCGGCCACCAAGTCACGGGCGCAGGCGATCAACCAGCTCAAGGCCATCCTCGTCGGCGCGGACCCGGCCCTGCGCGACTCGATGACCGGACTTAGCAACCCCAAACTCATCCGCCGATGCGCCGACCTCGACCCGGGCCAGCCCGACACACCAGCGGCAGCCGCCGCATACACCCTGCGCCTGCTGGCTCGCCGGATCATCGAACTCACCCGCGAGGTCGACGACCTGAACCAGCGGATCACCGACGCCGTCGACGCCCACACACCAGAACTGCTGCAGCGCTACGGCGTCGGTCCCGACACCGCCGCAGCGCTTCTCCTGGCCGCCGGCGACAACCCGCAACGGCTCACCAGCGAAGCGTCCTTCGCGGCCCTCTGCGGCGCCAGCCCCATCGAGATGTCCTCCGGCAAAACCCAACGACGCCGGCTCAACCGAGGCGGCGACCGCCAGGCCAACTCCGCCCTCTACATAATTGTCATAGCGCGACTTCGCTGGGATCTGCGCACCCGTGCCTACATCGACCGACGTGTCGGCGAAGGCAAGACCAGACGCGAGGCGATCCGCTGCCTGAAACGCTATGTCGCACGCGAGCTCTACGAACTCATCGCCCGAACACCGCGGCACACCAGCCGGCCATCGATCGCTTGACATCCATAGGGGCATCAAACTTGCCGTGCGCTACGAAGCCACGATCACCATCGCCGCCATCAACCAATGGCTCCGAGCCCTACGAAACACGGCCTAGCAGTCGCACTGATTTGCCGCAGACAACGCGGGCCGCTCTCGAGGCGCTCGTCACTGTCCGTACCAGCTGGCCGATGTAGCCCGCACACTCGCTGCCCCTTACAGACCTGCGCTTGATCAACTCTCCGCTGTCGTGGTGCGGGATCGGGAGCGGACCCGGGCAAACCGGTTGATGCGCCGCGACCTCAGTAGGAGCATCACGACCCATGACGTCTGAAGACTTGGTGGGGTGCGTGATCGTGTCGGGGATGCCGGGGGCCGGCAAGTCGACCGTAACCGCACTGGCTGCACGGTTGCTGCCTCGAGCTGCTCAGGTCAAGGGCGATGACGTGAACCAGATGATCCTCAGCGGCCGTGTGGGTTTCATGGGTGAACCCGCAGACGAGGCATTGCACCAGGACGAACTCTGCAATCGCAACATGTGCTCGCTCGCCGACAACTTCATCGATTTTGGATTCACCGTGCTCATGGACACCGTCGTGGCGGACCGGGCGGAGCTGGATTTCCTGCTCGGCCTGTTGGCGCCGCGGCCGGTCCGGCTCGTTATCCTCGCGCCCGGGGTGGAGGTTTGTCAGCATCGAGACGCGACGCGCGACCCAGACGAACGGTTCCAGTTCGACGGCTATCACCGCCTTGAGGCAGACATGCGGCGAGAACTCGGCGATACCGGCTGGTGGTTCGACACGTCCACGCTCACGCCTGCGGAAACCGCTGAGCAACTCGTCCGCGAATTAGCAGATCATGCCCCACTGATGTGACGGCTTGGAATAGGTATCCGTCAGTTGGACACCCAGGCTCCTCTATTTCGCTCTATCCAGTCTTCCGTTGTCGCACCAAACTGCCGCCGATAAAGCGCGTTGCACCTTGCCATCAGCAGCATCGGCCACGTAGCCGTCCTTCCTCGGCGTCCGCCATGTTCGTGTCAGCCGCTGCCCGCCAGCAGCGCGCGCTGAACTGGACCGTCGAAGTCGGCGATCTGCAGCTTCCGGCGCGAGCTGAAGTGACTGACTGCTCCAGGCCCGTTCAGCCTCGCGGGAACCGCTGACGTCCGACGAGGTTGTACAAATCTGCGGCCCGCGAGCCGCCGACTCCCGGCTGATGGCACCGGACCATCGTCCGCGCGGTTGGTCCGCACGGCGCATGGTCACTACGCCGAGGCGCGCCACGCTAACGGCCTTCGCCGGCCCGACCGGCGGACATAGATGGGGGAGCAGATTGGGAGCAGCGGGAGTCCGAGGAGCGCGACGGCAGCCCGGCGGTCATGGATGTCGACCTCGCCGGCTCACGGAAGACCGACGAGCGCGATCATCCGGCCGCACCACTCGCCGCGCTCACGTCCGGCCTGTCCCGCACTCGGGTGTGGTGACGTACGCCGGACTTCAACGCCCGACGTTCCTTCACTTCGGCACCTTTCGTGCGCAATAAACCGACGGATGGGGAGCCCGTGGGCTCAGTCCTTTTTGCCGCATTTACTCGCGTGAAATTGCCTGGTTGACCGGTCACGGCCCGGGTACCGAAGGGCCGAACAGGGGACGGAGGCAACTCAAGAAGAAATCACGGTTGCGCGTCTCGAATTGTCGGACAGTGATGGAGAAGAGCTATGAGGATTGGCGGATCACGAGTTCTTCGGCGATCGGTTTCGGTCGGTGTCGCGGGCATCCTGCTCGCGGTGCTGGGCGCATGCACCGGCCGGGGCGGCGGTTACCTGCCGCCCAGCGTTGGATTCAACGGCCAGGCGTCCCTGGGCTTCAGCTTCAGTTGTGAGGACAAGGGCGGCCTCAACCCGCCGACCGGTAAATTGAGCATCCAGCTCGCCTACGTTGAGCAGGGCACCTACGTTTTTTCGAGCATCGCAGGGCAGCCGTTCGGGATCCATGGTGTCGTCGACGTCATCGACCCGGTGCTCGAATCGGCCATTTGTATCGGTCAGAACCCGCCGCCGGATCCCGCGAACACGCTGATCTTCCTCGGCCGGTACTGGCCCACCTCGACGGCGCCCGTGGGCTTCCCTACGAGCTGCGCCAAGAAGGAATCGCGGACCGCGCCGTCGTGCCGCTTCGAGGTCGAAGTGCGAGACAACGACAGCAACCACATCCCATCGAAGGGTGACTTCTTCGCCATCCAGCTGTCCAGCACGACCGCTGTGACCAGCGAGTTTGATCCCGCAACCGTCTTCTATGCGAGGGCAGGATTCCTCGGCGGCGGCAACATCACCGTCAAATGATCTTCCGGAACGCTGGATACCGCGTGAGGACGAACAATCATGACCTCTGACGAACGCCCGGCCCCATCGGGCTGGCAGCACAGTCGCTCATCACGTCGCAATTTTCTCGCCGGCGCCGCCGCCGTCTCCAGCGGCGCCCTGGTCGGCGGACGGGCCTCGGCCGCGCACGCCGCCGAGTCTTTGTTAAGTATTGAGCAGAAACAAGAAAGACTAGATGATAGCCTTGAAAGCGTACATAAGTGGTCTATGTACTTTAAATCGCTATTGATGTT
>NZ_JBFAZH010000353.1:0-6740 GCF_040681735.1 Actinoplanes sp. NPDC051633
GTTCAGCGCGGCGACCCACGAACACTGCCGTCCGGCTCACACCTAACGGCACCACCACCGGGAGCAGCAGTCAAGACCGCACCGGGACGGCACCGCTCGCTACTAAGCAGTCCCGCTCGACGTTCATAGGCAGTCGCCGGATCCGCGCGCCCGGCCTTAGCCCCACTGTCATAAGGGACACCACCCACCGCACCGCGAGGGCCCAGATCAGAAAGAGGCAAACAAAATGATCGCAAACTCGGTGCACCTGCAGCTCCACGCCGCCCGCCAAGCGGACCTCGTTCGCGAGGCCGACCGCGAGCGGCTGATCCGCACCTTCAAGGGCCCTCGGAGCCGTCGCGCCCCCGCCGCCAACACCCGCCGACAGCCGGTCAGACCCTCAACCGCCGATGGTGGTGCGGCTACGACTTGACGAATTGGAGCAGCAAGGTCACCCGCGCAGCACCTCTCCGTCCGGCACGCGCCGCGGACCGGTCAGGTGGACCTCGCCCTCGACGACGATATTCGCGCCGAAGGTGACGTCGCCGTCGACCTTCAGCCGCGCACTCCGGCGCAGCGATGGTGGTCCCGCCGGGAACCGCTGCTCGAAGTCCGGCATCAGGCGGTAGTGCCTCGGGTCCAGCGTCACGACGGGTCCCGGGCCGTCGAAGGTGGGCGTCATCCGCCCGTCCGCGGCCAGCTCGTAGGCGTCCGACCGGACCACGAGCAGGTCGTCGGTCGTCTTGACCGGCGCGAACCGGGTTCGGGGCACCAGCACCGGCCGAGCCCCGGGTATCGACTCGATCGCGGCGCCCATCGCGGTCTCGAGCTGAATCACCGGCGTACTCGATGGGTCCTTGGGGTCGACGGTCTTGCGGTTGACGATGAGCGGAAGCAGCGGCGCCGCCGGGTCCTCCTCCCGCAGCCGGCGCAGCGCCCGCAGGTCGATCCACAGGTTGTTGGTGTTGTAGAACCGCCAACGCTCGACGTCGGTGAACGAGGTGTCGCCCTCGGGCACCTGGGCGGTCTCCCGCAGCACGACGCGGCCGCGGTGAAGGGCGAGGTGGCCACCCTTGCGGTCCGCAGGCGTGCCACGGACGGTCTCCATCGCGAACGGCATCTGCTCGGCTGCGACCCAGGCGGCGATGTGGGCGTCGACGGTCGCCCCGAGGTTGTCCGAGTTCGACACGAAGCACCAGCGCAAACCGGCGTCGAGCAACTCCTCGAGCGTCCCCGACGCCGCCAGCGCGGTGTAGAGGTCACCGTGCCCGGGCGGGCACCACTCCAGCTCGGGGTCGGCCGGCCACTCCACCGGGTGCCGGTCATCGGCGCGCAGCTTGGGCTCGCGACCCTGCAGGAAGTCGCGGGGCACACCCGGGTCGCGCACATCCTGGTTGCGGTCCAGCGCGGCCAGCGACGGCCCGCGGGTGGCCACCGAGTTCATGAGCAGCAGCGGCAGCCGTGCGCCGTAGCGCTCCCGGACGGCCAGGACCTGCCTGGCGACGACGTCGAGAAAGCTGACGCCCGGCTTGACCTCGAGGAGCGACTTCGGCCCCGACAGGCCCATGCTCGTGCCGAGCCCGCCGTTGAGCTTGACCACGACGAGGCGGTCGAAGACCTCGCGGGCCAGCTGCGCCGGCGGCTCGGGAAGCTCATCCAGCACGGCCACGTCGGTCAGCGGCTCGAGGTCCTCGCCGGGAAGCAGGCCGGCCTGCGGCTCGTCCAGCTGCTCGAGGCGCCGGCGCAACGCCGCCAGCTCGGCCGGGTGCGCGCCGGCCTTCTCCGCTTTCCGGAGCGTCGCCAGGACATACGCGGGCGCATCCATGTCTGCCCTTCCGTGGTGGGAGTCAACCGAGATCCTGCTGCTTGCATCGTCAGCCGCCGCTGATCCTTGACGCAATCGCTTCCGGCCTGCTGAGTACAGAGATCGGCAGACACAGATACTAAAGATGTGTTGCTAAAGAGATGCTTATAAAGCATCCTCTAGGATGTGGCTTCCGAAGGGCGCGAAACGATCAAGCTGGACGACCCGCGAGCCCTGCGCGCCTACGCACACCCGCTGCGGCTCAGCCTGATCGGGATGCTGCGGCGCAACGGGCCGATGACCGCCACCCAGTGCGCCGCCGTGCTGGACGAGAACGTGCCGAACTGTTCGTTCCACCTGCGGCAGCTCGCGAAATACGGGCTGGCCGAGCGGGCACCCGCGGCCGACGGACGCGAGCGACCCTGGCAGGCCACCGCGAACAGCACGTCGTGGACCGACGACTCGGACGACCCGGAAACGCGGCTGGCGGCCGATCAGCTGAACGCGGCGATCCTCCGGCAGTACACACGGCGGGCCGAGGCCTATCTCGCGGTCCGCGGCGAGGAGTCGGCCGAGTGGCGGGCGGCGGCCGGTTTCAACGACGAGATGATCTACGTGACCGCCGAGCAGCTGGTCACCGTAACCGGGCAGATCGAGGCGCTGCTGGAGCCGTTCCGGGACAAGTCCGCGCGGGCCGCCGGATCCCGCCCGGTCAGCGTCGTGCAGATGACGATACCGACGCCCGAGGACGGTGCGCCGTGACCGCCGACGCCCTGCCGAGACCGGCTCCGGCGCTGCTTCGCGACCGGGTGTTCCGGCACTACTGGTCCGCGCATGTCGTCTCGATGGTCGGCGACCAGATCTCGTTGATCGCGATCCCGCTGCTCGCCGTGTTGACGATCGGTGCCGGACCGGCCGAGATGGGTAATCTGACCGCTGCCACGCTGCTGCCGAACCTGTTCCTCTCCCTGCTCGCCGGGGCGTGGGTGGATCGGCAGGCGTTCAAGCGGAAGATCATGGTCGGTGCCGACCTCGGCCGGGCCGCGCTGCTCATGGTGGTGCCGGTGCTGGCGTTCGCCGGGGTGCTGCAACTGTGGCATCTCTGCGTGCTGTCCTTCGCCATCGGTACGCTCACCGTCTTCTACGAGGTCGCCGACGGCAGCCTGTTCGCGTCCGTGGTCCGGCGGCCGGATTACATCGCCGCCAACTCGCTGACCAACGGCGCCCGCGCGATGTCGTTCGTGGCCGGTCCGAGCGCCGGTGGTGTCCTCGTGCAGGTGCTCACCGCGCCGTTCGCGCTGGTGGCGGACGTGCTGTCGTACCTCGGATCGGCTCTGCTGCTGACCCGGATCGCCCCGCCGGAGAACGCCGGCTCCGGATCGGGAAGCGGCGGCCTGGGGCTCGGCTCCGGGCTCGCGTTCATCTTCCGGTCCGCGGTGCTGCGGCAGCTGCTGCTCGGCGTCACCGTGCTCAACCTGTTCAACTACGTTTTCCACGCCCTGCTGATCCTTTACGTGACCACCGTGCTGGGCATCTCGCCCGGATTGCTGGGCACGCTGATCGGCATCGCGTCGATCGGCGGGCTGGCCGGCGCCGCGATCACCGGTCCGCTCACCCGCCGGTTCGGTATCGGCCCGGTCGTGGTCCTCGGATACGTGGCGTTCCCGCTTCCGCTGGTGCTGATCCCGCTCGCCGACGGCCCCCAGCCCGTGGTGATCGGCATGCTGCTCGCCGCCGAGTTCTTGTCCTCGCTCGGCGTGATGATCCTCGACATCGGTGTCGGCTCGCTGCAGACGGCGGCCACTCCGACCTCCCGGCTCTCCCTGGTCAAGGGCGCGCAACGTACGGTCAACTACGGAGTGCGGCCGATCGGGGCGCTGCTCGGCGGGCTGCTCGGCGGCCTGATCGGGGTGCACGCGGCACTGTGGATCGGCGCGGTCGGTGCGGTGGCCGGCGTGCTCTTCGTACTGTTCTCCCCGGTTCCCCGCATGCGCGACCTGCCCGACGCCTGACCGCGCCGGCAGCTCAATCCCTGCCCGGTCATGGATGGTCAGCGGCGGCAGGGCGCTTGCTCGGCTCGTGTGCCGTGCATGTCAGGTCGGTTCCGGGTAGGGCTCCGCCGAGCAGGTAGGCCGTCACCGTGGTGTCGATGCAAGCGTTTCCGGCGCCGAAGTACGCGCCGTGGCGGAAGGCGCCCTGCAGGGTGAGCTGTCGCGAGCCGGTCAGGGCGTGGTGCATGACGACTTGTCCCGCATACGGGGTCGCGGGATCGCCGTCGGCGCTGGTGATGAGCACGGGTGCGTTGTTGTGGATGGTGGTTGTGGGTTCGATCGGGCTGATGGGCCAGAACGCGCATGGGCTGATGTTCCGCGTCAGGGGTTCGAAAAGTGGTCCGTCGCCGCGGTGCGTCCGGATGTCGTCGTAGTAGGTCTTCGGATGGCGCGACACGGCGCGGTCCGCGCACAGGATCGGAGTCCCCGCGCGGTCGGTGGCGGCGCCGGTGCCGGTGAGGACGCCGGCCAGGAACTGCTCCAGCGCTTCGGACGGGACGGCCGGCATACCGTCCGTGGCGGCTTTCAACGTCTGCACGGTGCGGCCAGGGTGGCGTATGCGGCGTCGCTGTCGTCGAACAGGCCCGCGAAAAGCACATAAGGCAACAGGTGAATGTCCACGAGGTACGCGCCGACCTGAAGCGGTCGCCGGGTGGCGGCCCGGCTGATGCGGTCCACAGTGGAGAGCACCTGATCCGTCGTGATGCCAAGGTGATAATCGCCGTGCTGAGCCACCCAGCCGGCCCAGTGCCGCAGCGCGGCTGCGATGGCCGGACCGTTGTGTGCGAACAGGTTCGGCCCGTAGACGGTGGGATCGACGGCCGAATCCAGCACGAACCGGTCGGCGTGAGAGCCGAACATCTGCAGGTACACCGCGCCGAGATAGGTGCCGTACGACACGCCGAGGTAGGAGATCTTGTGTTCTCCGAGTGCGCGGCGGACGGCGTCGATGTCGCGGGCCGTGTTGCGGGTCGACGCGAAGGGCAGCAGGTCACGGTCCTCGTTGGTGCAGCCCTTGGCGAGCTCCTTCATGAGGGCGACACTTTCGAAGCCGTGCGTCGGTTGGGTCCGGCCGACCGTGTGAACGTGTCGGTCGACCAGTCGCAGTGCAGCGGCGCGCTGCGTCCGACGAAGCGGGGGTCCATCCCGATGAAGTCGTAGCGGCTGGCGAGGTCGGGCATGGACTGCCCGAGCAGGGCGAGTGCCAAGCCTGGGACGCCGGGCCCACCGGGTTGGTGATCAAGCTTCCTGCCGGTGTGCGGGGTCCGTGGCCCTGATCCGGGACAGCGCGACGGTGATCGTGCGACCGTGCGGGTGGCGGTAGTCGACCGGGACGGTGACTTCGCCGCATTGCGCCCCTGCCGCGTCCAAGGCGGCTCCGAGACCGTCGCTCGGCCCGGTGGAACAGCCGTGCCACCGGATTGACGAGGCTGCCGGACGGGTGTCCGCTGTGGCGGGAGGCGCCGGCAGCAACACCCCGACCGCCAGCAGCGCCGCGGTGGCGAAATGTGTCGGAGGCATGGGAGCTCCTTGTCTGACTACCGGCTACATCAGCCCGCAGCGAAGGGGACGATTCCTGGTTGGCACGTGGCGCCACGCGGTGGCAGCGCCCGGTCGATGAGGTAACGGGCGAGGATGGCGTCGGCGCAGGGACTCCGGGTCTCGCGCACGGTGTGACCCCAGCCTTCGTTGAGGACCAGGCGGCTGCCGGGCAGCAGTCCGGCCATTCGGATCGCGTTGCGGTAGCCGGTGGCCGGGTCGAAGCGGTTGTTGAGCACCAGAGCCGGGGCGGCGGTCCGGACCCGCCATCCTCCGGTGTAGCGGTCGACATCCCGGGCGGTCCAGCTGCTGCACGGCAGGGCGAGGTAGGTCCAGTACGCGCCGACGTACGGCGCGCGGCGGTCGGCCCGCACGGCCAGGTCGGCGTAAACCGCGGGATCGGCGGGATTGCGGGTGTCGCTGCAGACGCTGGCGAAGAAGGATTCGAGTACGTTGTTGTAGGGCTCGGTGGGCACCGGCGTGGGGGTCACCGGCGATGCCTCATCGGCGATCGTTGCGGGGTCGGTCATCGCATACAACTGGTGAAGGGTCGCTGCGGTTCCTGCCCATTCGACGGGGCGGTAGAGGCCGTTCACCGTGAAATCGACGAGCTGTGCATATCCGACGCGTCCGATGCCCGGCACCGCCACTGGGTTCTCGCGCAGCCGTTGCGCCATTACGGCGAACTTCGATCGGGGGTCACCGCCGGCCGCGAAGTCGCATCGCGGGCCGGCTTGGGCGCACAGCTTGAAGAACTGGTCGAGGGTCTCCGAGGCGGCGACGTGGGCGTTCACGCGGAGGAACGGGACGGACCTCCGCGGCCCACCGGCATATGCGGGTGGGTCGGTGTTGCCGTCGAGGGCCAGGGACCGCACTTTGCTCGGGAACATGTTCGCGTACGTGGCGCCGAGGTAGGTGCCGTAGGAGTAGCCGACGTAGCTGAGCTTTCGGTCGCCCACTGCTTGGCGTAGCCGGTCGAGGTCTCGGGCGACGTTGGCGGTGGACAGATGTGGGAGCAGCCAGCCCATCCGGGCATGACATCGCTGCGCCAGGTCGGCGGCCTTGCGTGCGGCGGCGGCATGTTCGGCCCGGGTGACCGGTATGAGGATGTACTTGTTCATGAACTGCTTCCGCTCGGATTCGCTGGCGAAGCACCGCACCGGTGTGCTGGCGGCGACCCCGCGGGGGTCCATGCCGACAATGTCGAACCGGGCGAGAACATCGGCCGGGTAGGCGTCCCTAGCGGTCGCGCGGACGAACTCGACACCGGAGTTGCCGGGCCCGCCAGGGTTGACGAACAACGACCCGATCCGTCTCTCTGGGTTTGTCGCGGGGAGGCGGGTCAGGGCGAGCTCGATGGTGCGGCC
>NZ_JBFAZH010000354.1:0-6732 GCF_040681735.1 Actinoplanes sp. NPDC051633
GTCCCACCGGCCACGACGCCGCCGTCCTCGAGCACGACGATCAGGTCCGAATCGATCACCGTGCTCAGCCGGTGGGCCACGACGATGAGCGTGCGGTCGCGGGCGGCGGCGCCGATCGCGCTGCGCAGAGACGCCTCGTTGCGGGCGTCGAGATTGCTGGTCGGCTCGTCGAGAAGCAGGATCGGCGCGTCCGCCAGCAGGGTGCGCGCGATCGCCAGCCGCTGCCGCTCACCACCGGAGAGCAGCACGCCGCCCTCGCCGACCTCGGCGTCCAGGCCCTGTGGGGTCCGGGTCACGAGCCCGGCCAGGTTGACCTCGTCGAGCGCGGCCAGCAGCCGGGCGTCGTCCGCGTCCGGCGCGGTCAGCCGCAGGTTGTCGCGCAGCGTGCCGGCCAGCACCGGGGCCTCCTGCTCGACGTAGCCCAGACGCCGGCGCAACGCGGCCCGCGGCAGGTCGCGGATGTCCACGCCGCCGAGCAGGATCCGGCCGCCGGAGACGTCGTAGAACCGCTCGACCAGCGCCAGCGCGGTGGACTTGCCAGCGCCGGACGGCCCGACCAGCGCGACCCGGCTGCCCTGCGGCACCTCGAAGCTGACGTCGTGCAGGACCGGGTCGCCGCCCGGATAGGCGAAGGTGACCGCCTCGAACCGGACCGCCGCGGTGCGCGGCGGGTCCTGCGTGGGGCGGTCGCCGTCGGTCTCGGCGGGCAGATCCAGGATTTCCTCGATGCGCTGCAGGGCGCCCAGGCCGGTCTGCAGCTGCGTGTACGCGTTGAGCGCCTGACCGAGCGGCATCACCAGGAAGAACAGGAACAGGATGAACGCCACCAGATCGCCGACCGAGATGGCGCCCGAGGCCACCCGCGCGCCGCCCACCCCGAGCACCAGCAGGAAAGCGCCCTGGATGGCGGCCGACGCGACCGGGTTGATCAGCGCCCGCAGCCGGGCCACCCGCAGACCCGCTGCGTACGCCCGCTCGGCGCCCTCCCCCACGCTCGCCGCCTCGCGCTCCTCCGCACCGCTCGCCCGGATCGTCCGGGCGGCGGAGATGGACCGCTCGACCGCCGAGGTCATCTCGCCCAGCCGCGCCTGAGCCTGCTCCGACAGCGGGCGGATCCGCCGCGAGACGACGATCGCGATGCCCAGCCCGATGCCCAGCCCGACCGCCGCCACCCCGAACAGCACCGGGTCGAGCAGCAGCATCGCGACGGTGGCGCCGACCACCATGACCGCGCCGGTGACCACCTCGAACAACCCGGAGGTGACCACCGCCCGCAGCAGCGTGGTGTCCGCGCCGACCCGGGACAGCAGGTCACCGGTGCGCCGGGCGTCGTACTCGGGGATCGGCAGCCGCAGCAGGTGGCCGGCCAGGCGCCGGCGGGTGGTCAGCACGACGCCCTCGGCGGTGCGCTGCAACAGGTAGTCGCGGACGCTGTCGACCACCGCGCCGACCAGCAGCAACGCGATCAGCGCCACCACCACGGGGCTGATCGGGCGGCCGGCCGAGATGCCGTCGAGCAGCTCGCGGATCAGCAGCGGCTGGACCAGGGCGGCGGGCGCGACGACCAGCGAGAGGACCGCGACCACCAGCAGCGTGCCGCGGTGCTGCCGCAGATAGGGACCGAGCGCCGCAAGCCCCACCCGTCGCTTACGGTCCTCCCCCATGTGAGAAAGCGTAGCCACGCCCGGCACGCGGCTCGGCCCGCGACTCAGCGGCAGCTCAGCAGGCAGCTCAGCAGGCGATGACGGCCTGCAACTCGTGCCGCCGCCGGGCCGCCAGGTCCATCAGCAACTCGGGGGCCTGGTCGAACGGCACCACGGCGGTGATCAGGTGCTTGCGGATCGGCTCGGCGTACTCGAGCAGCAGGTCGATCGTCGCGGCGGACAACCGCTCCCGGTCCCATTCGGCGGTCAGCCCGCGCGGCACCCGGCCGATCTGCGCGCAGCGCACGCCAAGGCCGTTGTGGTGGAACTCCTCGCCGAGCCGCACCGCGTCCGCGCCGCCCTGGTAGAAGGCCAGGTCGATGACGGTGCCCTGGGGCCGCAGCAGGCGCAACGCGAGGTTCAGCGCCGACGCCTGGCCCCGGCACTGGAAGACGACGTCGGCGCCGCGGTCGCCGGCCTGATGCCGCCAGGCCGTCTTCAGCACCGGCGCCGGGTCCTCCACCTCCGGATCCATGGTCTCCAGGCCCAGCGCCGCGGCCACCGCCAGGCGTTCCGGGGTCGGGTCGAGAACCACCACGGACGCGGCGTCGTGCGCCTTCGCGAACAGCGCCGTGAGCAGGCCGACCACGCCGGCGCCGACGACCGCGACCCGCCGCCCGCGGACGCCGTCGCCCAGCGAGCGGACGTGCGTCCCGTGCCGGTCGGCGGCCGCGTGCAGCAGGCCGTTCGCGCAGATCGGGCCCATGTGGGCGACGTAGATGCCGAGGATTGGATCCAGCTCGCCGGGCAGCGGGACGATCCGGTCGCGCAGCGGGTCGGCGGCGTACCCGGTGCGGTGCCCGTAGGTCATCGCCACCAGGGCACCGGTCTCCTCGACCCGGGCCACCTCCATGTAGCCGAGGCGGCGCACCGGATAGGGATCGGCGACCGGCCCGCCGAACAGGCCCAGCTCGGGGTCGAAGCCGTGGTGCAGCGCCGGGTTGGTGCCCTTGACGTAGCTCAGCTCGGTGCCCGCGGAGACGCCGCTGAACACGGTGTGGACCCGGAACGCGCGGCCGGTCAGCGGCTCCGGATCGCCGGTGGAGATCTCGACCCGCCCCGGCTCGGGAACGATGACGGTCCGCTCGGGCACAGCCTCCGGCCCGGTCATGAGCGGTGGCCCGGCTCGGTGCGGCGGGCGGCCTCCGCGATGCGGACGGCCAGTTCGTGGGTACGCAGCGCCTCCGCGTACGGCACACGGATGTCGTCCGCGTCGCCCCGGACCGCGTCGATGAACGCCCGGTCGACGGCCACCCGCGCGGAATCCGGATCGCTCGGCGTCGTCTCCTCGCCGCCCGCATCACGGACGACCAGCCCGGTCTCGCTCACCGCGACTGACAACCCGTCGGCGTAGATCTCCAGCCCGGCGCGCTCCTTCCAGCCGAGCACGCAGGTCTGCGCGAGCGTGCCGACCGCGCCACTGGCGAACCGCAGTGCGGCCACCGTCGCCCCGTCGACGTCGGCGCCCTCCACCCGCGGCGGCGTCCCGTTGCCGGCGGCCCACACGTCGGTGACCTCGCCGGCCAGGTGCCGGGCCAGGTCCAGCACGTGCGCGGCCTGCTCGACGACCGGCCCGCCGCTGCGGTCGGCCCGCGCCCACCAGGCCACCGGCGGCACCTTGTCCAGCCAGGCGCCGGTCACCAGCCGGACCTCCCGCCCGGCCAGCACCTTGCGGGCCTGCTCCACCACCGCCAGGTAGCGCCAGTGGTGACCGACCGCGGTGATCAGGCCACGTTCGGCGATCAGAGCGGCCAGCGCGGTGGCGGTGTCCAGATCAGCGGCGAGCGGCTTCTCCACGAACATCGGCAGCCCGGCGGCGATCACCGCCCGCTCGGCCGGTCCGTGCGCAAAGGGAGGAACGCACACATAGACGGCGTCGGGGCCGTCGTCCAGCAGCGCTGTCAGGTCCGGGTACGCCACCGCGCCGTGCGCCTCGGCCAGCCCGGCTGCGGCCTCGTGGCGCACGTCTGTTACACCGGCCAGGCGTACTCCGGGAAGTGAGCTCAGCACCCGGGCGTGGCGCTGCGCCACGCCTCCCGCGCCCACCATCCCCACTCGCGTCATCGTCATGGCGCTATTCCCTACCCGGAAAAGTCTTCATCTCCAACCTCGAACGAGATCGTTACCTGTGCGCAAGATTGCGGACTCCCAGGAGGGGAATCTGGGAAGGTCGATCGAATCCGTGTTCCGCGAACCCCGGAGGTGCCCATGCGGTCTACGCACGAGAATGTCTCCCCGGTGGTCGAAGCCTGGACGACCTACCGCAGCAGCGCCGCCGCCGATTGGCCGGTGAGCCGACTTATCCGGGCGAAGCGGGACACCACGGTCAGCGTGGTGGTCCCGGCCCACAACGAGGAGGCGACGGTCGGCGCGATCGTCGCCACCATCCGCCGCAACCTGATGGACCGCGCGGGCCTGGTCGACGAGATCATCGTGGTCGACTCGAGGTCGACCGACCGCACCGTGGACGTCGCGGAGGCGGCCGGGGCCCGGGTGATCTCGCAGGACGAGATGACCCGCGACCTGCCCCGGATGGAGGGCAAGGGCGACGCGCTGTGGGCCGGGCTCGCCGCCGCCACCGGTGACGTGGTCGCCTTCGTCGACGGCGACCTGCGTGACTTCTCCGCACATTTCGTCACCGGGCTGATCGGGCCGCTGCTCACCGACCCCTCGGTCGAGTTCGTCAAGGGCTTCTACCACCGTCCCCTCGCCCACGCGTCCGGTGTGGAGCCGGACGGCGGCGGCCGGGTCACCGAGCTGGCCGCGCGTCCGCTGCTCAATCTCTTCTGGCCCGACCTGGCCGGTCTGGTGCAGCCGCTGGCCGGCGAGTACGCGGGCCGCCGGCACACCCTGGAGCGCATCCCGTTCGTCTCCGGATACGGCGTCGAGATCGCCATGCTGATCGACCTGCTCGAGCTGGTCGGCCTGGACGCGCTGGCCCAGGTGGACCTCGGCGAACGGCACCACCGCAACCAGAGCACCGAGGCGCTCGGCCGGATGTCCTCGCAGATCCTGGTGACCGCGTGGTCCCGCCTGCACCGGGCCGGCCTGGCCGGCTCGCCGCAGCCGCCCTCCACGATGCTCACCCAGTTCCGCCGCGGCGGCGAGCACGCACTGCCCGCGCTCGACCGCGAGATCGTGGTCACCGACACCGCCGTCGCCGAGCGGCCCCCGCTGGCCACGCTCCGGAGGGTGCCGGCATGCGAGTTCTGATCAACGCCGGACCCTGGCTGCCGGTGCCGCCGCGCGGCTACGGCGGCATCGAGAACGTGATCGCCACGCTGGTGCCCGCGCTGCGCTCGGCCGGCGTCGAGGTGGTGCTCGCCACGGTCGGCGACAGCGAACAGCCGGTCGACGAGCGGGTCTCGGTGTTCCCCGACGGGCAGTTCGCACGGCTGCAGGAGCCGTACAACCGGGTGTGCGGGATCGTGCCCGCACACCAGCACGCGGTGCGGCGCCGGCTGCAGGCCGGCGACATCGACCTCGTCCACGATCATGTGGAGGCGGCCGGGCTGACCGGGTACGACGCCTCGGGGCCGCCGGTGCTGCACACCCTGCACTGGGACCTGACCAAGCACCCCTCGCTCTACGGCAGCCTGGACGCCGGGCCGCGGCTGCGCGTCAACGGCGTCTCCGCCGACCAGCTCACGCACGCCCCGGCGGCGTTGCGCGCGCACGCGATCGGCCACGTGCACCTGGCCACGCCACTGGCCTCCGCCGACCGGCCGCTCGCGACCAAGGGCGAGCACGTGGTGGTGCTCGGCCGGATCACGCCCGGCAAGGGTCAGGACCTGGCGGCCCGGCTCGCCCACGCCGCCGGGTTCGACCTCGTGCTGGCGGGACCCGTCGGGCCGTACCACTCGCCGCCGGCGCTCGCCGCCGCCACCGACGACGCCAACCCCGACGTGCGCTTCTGGCGCGACCATGTCGCGCCGCACGTCGACGGCCGGCGGGTGCGCTGGATCGGCACCGTCCACGGGCAGGAGCGGGACGACCTGGTGGCCACCGCGCGGGCGGCGCTGTTCCCCCTGCGCTGGGACGAGCCGGGCGGCACCGCGGTGGTCGAGTCGCTGGCGCTCGGCACACCGGTCGTCGGGATCGCCCGCGGCTGCCTGCCCGAGCTGATCGGCCACGAACACACCGGCCTGCTCACCTCCGACGAGAACGAATTGGGAGAGCTGGTGCACAAGGCGACGGCGATCTCGCCGGACGAATGCCGCGCCGAGGCCGCCCGCAGATTCACGCCGGCCGTGATGGCCGAGCGTTACCTGGGCCTCTACCGCCAAGTGATGTCCCTCTGACGTGTTTGCCTCCCCCGTTCCCAGGGCACCTCGGGGTGCCCAGGATGCATCGCACGGGAGGGGGCGCATGACCAGCCATCTGGTCTGCCGGCCGGAACAGGATCTGCCGGTGGCCGTGCTGCGCGTGCGTGGTGACCTCGACGGCGAGACCTCCGACGCCCTGCGCCGGGCGGTCGCGCGCTGCCTGGTCACCCAGCCGGAAGCGGTGCTCGTCGACCTCGGCCCCGTGCGGATCGCCGACGAGGCGGCCCTGGGGGTTCTCGTGGACCTGATGACCGACACGCAGGACTGGCCCGACGTGCCGGTCGTGCTGTGCGGCCCGGGCAAGGGCGCCATCGACCTCGACTGCGAGCGGATCACCAGCGCCGACGACTGCGACGACGCGCTCGCGGCGATCGCCGACGAACCGGAACCGCGCCGGATCCGAGTGCGGCTGCGGCCGGTGCCGGACGCGTGCCGTCAGGTGCGGCAGCTGGTCTCGCAGGCCTGCGGCACATGGCACCGCTCGGAGGCGGCGGCCACGGCGTCGCTGGTCGCAACCGAGCTGGTGGCCAACGTGGTGCGGCATGCCCACACCACGATGGACTTCACGCTGGGGCTGCGGAACAACAAGATCTGCATGACGGTACGCGACGGCAGCCGGCGTCTTCCGCTGCCGGCGGAGCCCGGCCTGAGGGACGCGGGAGGTCGAGGGCTGCGGCTGGTCCGCGAGCTGACCGAGTCGTGGG
>NZ_JBFAZH010000355.1:0-6720 GCF_040681735.1 Actinoplanes sp. NPDC051633
TAGTGCATTTAAGCGTCAGAGCATGCCGACGAAGTCGAACGACTCGGACGGCTGCGGGCTGTCTTTCGGCAACGCGAAAAACGCGTAGACGAGCGCGATCGCACCGATCGGCAGGTTGATCAGGAAGACCCAGTGCCAGCTGGCCGCCTCGATCAGCCAGCCGCCGAGGATCGGGCCACCGATCGGGCCCAGCAGCATCGGGATGCCCAGGACGGCCATCAGCCGGCCGATCCGCTGCGGCCCGGCCGCCCGCGTCATGATCGTCATGCCGAGCGGCATCAGCATGCCGCCGCCGAGACCCTGCAGCACCCGGTAGGCGACGAGCTGCTCGATCGAGTCGGCGGTCGCGCAGAGCACGGACCCGAGCGTGAAGAGCAGCAGGGCGAGCATGTAGAGCCGCTTGGTGCCGAACCGGTCGGCCGCCCAGCCACTGAGCGGGATCACCGTCGCGAGCGCCAGCGTGTAGCCCGTCATCGTCCAGGCGACCTTGGCGTACGTGGCGTCGAACTGGGTCTGGAAGGTCGGCAGCGCGACACTGACCACGGTGATGTCGAGAATCGACATGATCGCGCCCAGGACCACCACGCCGGCGATCTTGAGCACGGCGGCGTCCAGCTTGTCCGGCGGCGCGACGGCTTGATCGGTCACGGCATGCTCCAAGTTCTGTCCGACATTTCGAGCCGAAAACGCAGCCCGGAAGCCGATCATGTTGTCACCTCGCACGGGCGTGAGCAGCCCATTTTCGGCGTTCGCGCGGCGCAATCGCGCCCGTGAGGCCGCTGAGCAGGGATTAGTGACCGGAGTGATGTCGCGCACCGTGACGGGCACCACGTTTCAGAACCGGGCGGAGCGGCCGAAACGGCCGTAGCCCGGGCCCGCCCGTCGCTCGGCCGGGGAAGGATTCGAACACCTGCCGGATGTATAGGCTGACTCCGTGGCGAGCGTTGAGGCTATGGCCGCCGATGAGCGGTTGCGCCGGTTGGAAGCTGTGACCGACGCCGCTCTCGGCCACCTCGATGCCGCCGACCTGCTCGACGAGTTGCTGGGTCGGGTCCGCGACCTGCTCGAGGTCGACACGGTGGCCGTGCTGCTCCTGGACGTGCGCGCGCAACAGCTGGTGGCGACGGCGGCCAAGGGGCTCGAGGAGGAGGTCCGGCGCGGGTTCCGCCTCGCCGTGGGGCGCGGGTTCGCCGGCCGGGTCGCCGCCTCGCGGCAGCCGGTGGCGCTGCACGACATCCGACCGGGTGACGTGGTGAACCCCCTCCTGCTGGAGGCGGGCGTGCGATCGCTGCTGGGCGTGCCGATGCTGGCCGGCGGCGAGCTGGTCGGGGTGCTGCACGTCGGCAGCCGGACGCTGCGCGAGTTCACCGACGACGACGTGCAACTGTTGCAGCTGGTGGCCGACCGGGCCGCCGCGGCCGGGGAGATCCGGGCGCACCGGCTGGACCAGACGGCCGCGCTCGCGTTGCAGCGCAGCCTGCTTCCGGCGACGCTGCCCGTGCTGCCGGGCCTCGACCTGGCCGCCCGCTTCGTGCCGGGTCACGAGTTCGGTGTGGGCGGGGACTGGTTCGACGTCTTCACGCTGCCGTCCGGCTGGGTGGGCGTGGTCGTCGGGGACGTGTCCGGGCACGGCCTGCAGGCGGCCGTGGTGATGGGCCGCATCCGGAGCGCGCTGCGCGCGTACGCGCTGATCTGTGACGATCCGGCCGAGGCGCTGTCGATGCTCGACCGCAAGGTGCGCCACTTCGAGGCGGCCAGCCTGGCGACGGTCCTGTACGCGATGATCGCGCCGGACCGCGGCCGGGTGTTGCTCTCGCTGGCCGGTCACTTCCCGCCGGTGATCGCCGAGCCCGGGCGGCCGGCGGCCCTCGCGGAGGCGCCGGTCGACCCGCCCGTCGGGATCGATCCGGCCCGCTTCCGGCGGCGGTCCACGACACTGCCCTGGCCGGCGGACGCGGTGCTGGCCGGCTTCACCGACGGCCTGATCGAGCGCCGTGACCGGATCATCGACGTGGGCATCGCCGCCCTGATCGCCGCGGTCCGGGCGGGCGTGCGCGCCGAGCAGGTGTGCACCGACGTGATGACCGCGATCGACGTGGAGAACCCGGTCGACGACGTCGCGCTGCTGGTGGTCCGCCGCGACGCGGTAACCCGATCGGTTTAGCCCGCTCGGGGCCCGGATCCGGCCTCGCCGCGACTTCTGCGCCTGCCCTGCGTATCGTTCGATCCGGTGGGCGTCGACGATGGGAGAGCGCGGCCCGTGAGCAGTGCTGAACGCCCCGATGAGAGTTCCGGTGCCGAGATGTTCGCCGCCGATCGTGCCGTCGGCCGTGATCTCGCCGCGGTGGACTGGGAGCTGACCCCGCTCGGGGCGCCGTCGGGCTGGCCGCAGAGCCTTCGCACGGCGGTCGACATCCTGCTGTCGTCACGCTTCCCGATGTGGATGGCGTGGGGTCCGCAACTGACCTTCTTCTGCAACGACGCGTACCGGCGGGACACGCTGGGTCACAAATACCCGTGGGCGCTGGGCCGGCCGGCGAGCGAGGTCTGGGCGGAGATCTGGGGGGACATCGGCCCGCGCATCGAGACCGTGCTGTCGACCGGCGAAGCGACCTGGGACGAGGCGCTGCTGCTGTTCCTCGAGCGTTCGGGTTACACCGAGGAGAGCTACCACACCTTCTCCTACAGCCCGCTGCGCGACGACAGCGGTTCTCCGGTCGGCATGCTGTGTGTGGTCAGCGAGGAGACCGAGCGGGTCATCGGCGAGCGGCGGATGGCGACGTTGCGGGATCTGGGCTCGGATCCGAGCGCCATTCGCACCGAGCGTCAGGTGCTCGCCTTCACCGACGCCCAGCTCCGGGGCAACCCGCGGGATCTGCCGTTCACGCTGATCTACCTCTTCGACGGCGACGGGATCCGGCTGGCGGGGTCGACCGGCATCCCGGCCGGTCATCCGGCCGCCCCGGCGGTGTTGCCGGCGGACGGCACGCCGACCTGGCCGGCGCCAAACCGCGGCGAGTCCGTCGTGATGGAGCTCGACGCCGCCCGGTTCGAGGACCTGCCGACCGGGGACTGGCGTGAGCCGCCCACCCATGCGTTGCTGGTCCCGTTGCTGCAGCAGGGCGCCGCACCGTACGGCTTCATGGTCGCGGCGCTGAACCGCTACCGCGTCCTGGACGAGGGATACCGCGGTTTCGTCGAGCTGGCCGCCGGGCACGTCGCGGCGGGTGTCGCCAGCGCCCGCGGCTACGAGGCACAGCAGCGCCGGGCCGAGGAGCTGGCGGAGCTGGACCGCGCCAAGACCGCGTTCTTCTCCAACATCAGCCACGAGTTCCGTACCCCGCTGACGCTCATCATGGGCCCCGTGGAGGACCTGCTGGTCCGCTACGGCGACACGGCTCCGGGCGTACGCGAAGACCTCGATGTCATCCGCCGCAACGGGTTGCGGATGGGCAAGCTGGTCAACGCGCTGCTCGACTTCTCACGCATCGAGGCGGGCCGCATGCAGGCCAGCTACGAGCCGGTCGACCTGGCGGCCGTCACCGCCGAGTTGGCGAGCGTATTCCGCTCCGCCGTCGAGCGCGCGGGTCTGGCCTTCGAGGTGGACTGCCCACCGCTGCCGCACCCGGTCCATCTCGACCGCGGCATGTGGGAGAAGGTCGTCCTCAACCTGCTCAGCAACGCGGTCAAGTTCACCTTCAGCGGCGCGGTGCGGATCTCCGTGCGCGCCGAGCCGGATCAGGCCGTCATCACCGTGGCCGACACCGGCATCGGCGTGGCCGAGCAGGAGATGCCGCGGCTGTTCGAGCGCTTTCACCGGATCGAGAACGCGCGCTCGCGCTCCAACGAGGGCAGCGGCATCGGCCTGGCGCTGGTGAAGGAACTCGTCGAGATGCACGGCGGCGCCATCACCGCGCGCAGCGTCCTGGGGGAGGGCACGACGTTCGTCATCCGCCTGCCGTTCGGGACCGCCCACCTGCCGGCCGACGCGCTGACCACCGCCCGGAGCGCGGTCACGGTCTCCGCCACGGCGGATCCCTTCGTGCAGGAGGCGCTGCGGTGGCTGCCCGCCGAGCCGCGGGCGGAGGAGACGGACGAGACGGAGGTGCTCGGCGCGCCCGGTGGCGCCTTCGTGGCGGGCGCGGCGACCAGACTCCTGGTCGCAGACGACAACGCGGACATGCGCGACTACCTCACCCGTCTGCTGCGCTCCGCGGGCCATCGCGTTGACTCCGTCGCCGACGGGCAGGCGGCGCTGGAGGCGGCCCGGCTGCACCGCCCCGACCTCGTCGTCAGCGACGTCATGATGCCCCGCCTGGACGGTCTGCAGCTGGTGGCCGCGTTGCGCGCCGACCCGCGCACCGCCGGCACCCCGGTGTTGCTGCTCTCCGCGCGGGCGGGGGAGGAGGCCTCGATCGAGGGCCTGGAAGCCGGCGCGGACGACTACCTGGTCAAGCCGTTCTCGTCGGCCGAGCTGCTGGCCCGGGTGCGGACGAACGTGAAGCTGGCCCGCCTGCGCAACCACCACGCGCGGTGGCGCACGGCGCTGATCGACTCGTTGCAGGAGGCCTTCTTCGTCTGCGACGGCGACGGCGCCGTGATCGAGATCAACTCCACGTTCACCAAGATCCTGGGGTACGGGCCGGAAGGGCTGCCGTATCCGCCGGTGCCGCCGTGGTGGCCCGATCCCGCCGCCGACCCCGAGGGGCACCGGCGGGTCACCGAGGCCTTCGGGCTGCTGATCGAGCACGACAGCGGCTCGTACACGATTCCGGTGATCCACCGTGACGGGCACCGGCTGTGGGTGGCCGCCGCCTTCAACCGGGCCGAGGATCCGGACACCGGACGCCACGTCATCGTCGGCACCTTCCGCGACGTGACGGCCGAGCATTACGCCGTTCAGCGGGAGACCGCCGTGGCGGCGGTGAGCGTGCGCCTGTCCCAGGCGGAGAGCACGACCGGAGCGCTGCACGGTGTGCTCGCGGTGCTGCGGGAGCTGTGGCAGGCGACGGACGTGTACGCGGCCGTGTTCGACGACGCGCAGGCGCCCGCGGTGGCCTCGACGAACCCGCATCTGCGCTGGGAGAGCCTGCCGGAGGACCGCCGCCGGACGCTCACGGCGCTGCGGGACAGGCCGTTGCTCACGCCGGTCGCCGACCGGGCGGGTGGCGCCGGTGTCGCCCTGGAGCATCCCGACGGCACCATGGTGCTGTGGGTGCAGCTGGCCGAGCAACGGCCGTTCACCGAGCAGGATCAGACCCTGCTCGCCCTGCTGGCCGGGCACCTGGGCCAGGGCCTGCACCGGGTGCACCAGATCGACCAGCAGCGGGAGACCGCGCTGGCGCTGCAGCGGGCCATCCTCGGGCCGGCCCGGCTGCCCGCCGGGTTCGCGGTGCGGTACGCGCCGGCGACCCGCCCGCTGAAGGTCGGCGGCGACTGGTACGACACGGTCACCCTGCCCGAGGGGCGCATCGGCATCGTCGTCGGCGACTGCGTCGGCCACGGTCTGGAGGCCGCCACCGTCATGGGCCAGCTGCGCAGCGCCTGCCGGGCCCTGCTGCTGCAGAACACGGACCCGGCGCAGACGCTGACCGCGCTCGACCGCTTCGCCGCCCAGCTGCCGGGCGCCATGTGCGCGACCGTCTTCTGCGGCATCCTCGACCTGGCCACCGGGAATCTGACCTACTCCAGCGCGGGGCATCCACCGGCGGTCGTGACCCATCCCGACGGCACCACCGACCTGCTCGACCAGGGCCGGTCGCGGCCGCTCGGGGTCCGCTCCCGGGCGCCGCGGGCCGAGGCGCGCTATGCCGTGCCCAGCCGGGGCACCCTGCTGCTCTACACCGACGGGCTGGTCGAGCGCCGCCGCCAGCCGTTGACCGCGGGCATCGACCGGGTCACCGCCGCCCTCCAGCACGGGCGCGCCGCACCGCTGGAGACGCTCGCGACCGACGTCATGGACGGCATGGCCCCGGCCGGCGGCTACCACGACGACGTGGCCCTGCTGCTGTACCGGCATCCCGGCCCGCTCGAGCTCGACTTCCCGGCGGAGGCCGGTCGGCTGGCGCCCGTCCGTTCCGCGTTGCGCGGCTGGCTCAGTCGCTGCGGGGTGGACACCGCCACGGCGCAGAACGTCCTGGTGGCGGCCGGCGAGGCGTGCGCCAACGCGATCGAGCACGGTCACCGCCACGCCCCGGCCGGCCGGATCCGGCTGCGGGCGGCCGCCACCGCCGTCGATCTGCACCTCACGATCACCGACGCCGGTCGGTGGAAGACTCCTCAGCCCGCCGCGAATCCGCACCGCGGACGCGGACTGAACCTGATGAGAGCGTTGATGAAGGAAGTGACCATCTCGACGGGCGCCACCGGCACCGTCGTCGGCCTGCAGGCGAGGATCTCCCGATGAGCACGGCGCTGAGCTTCACCACCGACCGCCGCGCCGACGGCGCCACCGTCCTGGCGGCCACCGGCGAGATCGACATGAGCAACGTCGCGTCCTTCGCCGCGGCCCTGGCGGACGCGCGGCACCGGGCCGCGGACGGCGCCTTCGTCATCGACCTGACCGGCGTGGAATACATCGACAGTGCGGGCCTGGCGGCGGTGTTTCCGCACGTCGACAGCGTCCACCTGATCGCAACCCCGCTGCTCGCGCCGGTGCTGACCATCGCCGGCCTGGACGACGTCACCACGATTCGCGAACCCTGAACCCGTATGTCAGGC
>NZ_JBFAZH010000356.1:0-6711 GCF_040681735.1 Actinoplanes sp. NPDC051633
GGCGCGTCGTCGCCTGCCGGGCGGCCCAGCGTCACGGCGTTGATCGCCACCGCGGCGACCTCGACTGCGGTGGACGGTGCGGCGAACAGGGCCCAGCGGCGCCGGGCCGGCTTCGACCGCGGCACCTCGGTGATCGTCTGCATGAACGCGTCCTTCAGGTCGCGGTGGCGGTCGCCGGTCAGGTCGGAAACCTCCGGCGCCGGCAGCATCCGCGCCAGGTCGGCGTGCTCGTGTCCGGGCGTGTCGTTCATCGGTTTCTCTCCTGGTGCGACCGGGCCGCGGAGATGCGGCCATCCGGTACCTGTCCGTGGCTGGGCATGAGTTCCCGTTCGGTCAGGTCGCGCAGCCGGGCCCGGGCGCGGGACAGGCGGGACCGGACGGTGCCCACGGGTACGCCGAGCGCCTCCGCCGCCTGCGCATAGTCCAGGCCGGACCACACGCACAGCGTGAACACCTCGCGGTCGGCCGGGCGCAGCCGGCTGAGCGCCGCAACGGCGGCGGCCAGCCGGTCGGCGTCGCGCATCCGGTCGACCACCTCGTCGGCGAAGTCAGGCACCGGCTCGATGTGCAGGCGGGCCAGCGCAGCGCTGTGCCGGCGGGCCGCGCGGCGCGTGTTGCGCAGCACGTTCGTGGCGATGCCGAGCAACCACGGCAGGAGGCTGTCGCCGTCCGGGAGGAGGCGCTCCCGCAGCCGCCACGCCTCGTAGAAGGTCAGCGACACCACGTCCTCGGCGGTGGCCCAGGAGCCGGTCGTCCGCAGCGCGTGCCGGTGGACGTCGCGGGCGTGGTCGTCGAAGACCTGCCCGAACGCCGCGGCGTCGCCGGCGCGCAGCCGGGCCCGAAGATTGCGGTACACACCTGGTCCTGTCCGCCGGCCGGTGAGGGTTCCGTGACGGTGGTCACACTAGCCCGCGGACGCCTCTCCATCCCCCGCGAGAGCTACCCGCAGGTGTCCACCGCACGGTGACGTTTCCGGGCGCGGAGGTCCATAGCGTTCTCCACAGCGGCGCTCCGGCCGCGCAGGAGTGAAGGAGCTTCTCATGCGTCTGCTCAGGCAGCTCGCCGCCGTCGCCGCGGTGGCCTTCGCCGGCGGCCGGGCGGTCGCCGCGGTGCCGGACAACCCGTGGGACACGCCGGCCGCCGGCACGGCGACGGCCGTGCCGGCGATCCTGGTGTACGGCTGGGGGGTGCGGCTCTCGACCTGCGCGACCGGGTCCAGGCCGTGGTCTACGCCTACCGCCGCGGCCTGGTCACCGGACCGACGCTCCACAATGGTGTGCAGGCCGGCCAGTACCGCGCCGAGCACCATCCCGAACGCCGCGCCGAGCAGTGGCGAGTCGGCGAAGGTGGCGCCTCCCACCCGGCCCAGGCCGATCGCGTACGCCGCCCAGGCCGCGCTCGCCAGCACGCTGAACACCCGGAAGCGCCCCAGCGGCAGCGACACCGACCCCGCGGTCATGGTGGTGGCGGTCCGCCCGTACGGAAGAAACCGCCCGACCAGGACGGCGCCCCCGCCGTATCGCAGCAGCGCACGCTCCGCCCTCTCCTTGGCCACGGCCAGCTTGCCCTTGCCGAACCGGCCGCCGGCCCTGCGCCCGAACAGGTACGAGACGCGGTCGCCGGCGACACCCCCGGCCACCACCGCGGCGGCCAGCGCGACCAGGTTGGGCGAGCCGGAGCTCGACAGGGCGCCGAGCCCGATCACGACGGTCTCGGACGGCATGACCGGGAGAAACCCGTCGATCGCCACGGCGACGAAAACGATCACGTAGAGCCACGGCGAGGAGATCAGCGGCAGTAGGTGGTCAAGCATGGATCCGACGGTACGGATCATGAAGATCCCATTCGATGGTGCAGGCCCGCCGACCGGGGTGGGGATAACACCACTCCCGGACCCGGGCGTCAGCTCGTGACCACGGCCGAGAGGTAGACCAGGAACCACGCCGCCGCGACGAAGGCGCAGATAAGGGCGCAGGCACGAGTGAGACGGGTATGCGGCGAGCCCCCATGGGAACCCCGGGCAGATCCCCGGGCCAGGATGCCGACGCCCCACGCCAGCGCCACTCCCGCGCAGCCCAGCATCCATCCCAGCGGCAGGAAGTAGGCCACGGCGGTCAGCGGAGTGAGGACGGCCAGAAGAGGCAGCAGCCAGCGCACCGTTCTCGGCCACCGGACCCCGGCCACGACGATCGCCGTCGCTCCGGCGAGGAAGAGGAGTCCCGTCTGACCCACCGCGATGGCGTTGTCGACATCGAGCGGCGCCGTGAGTTCGCCGAAGATCGTCAAGGCGATGCCCAGCAGGCCGGCGATCAGGAAGTAGCCCGTGACGGCGACGCCGGGCTTCGTGCGGGCGACGGGAGTGGGCGGGCTGGACACCATGGCGGGCTCCTCGGACTCGAGATGGACGGTGCCCACCGATGATGCGGCCGGAACTGTCCCGGGCGGAGAGGGACAGATGTCCCGCCATGTGCCGGGTCCTCCGGCCGTCTCGTCGATACTCAACGGGCCATCGCCCTTCGTAAGCTGCTCTCGTGGCACCACGGTCACGGTTGCATCGGTTCCCCCTGGCCCTGCCGGCCGGTTTCCTGCTGCTCGGCGCGATGGCGGCCGGGCAGCAGAACGTGCCGCTGGAGGCGTTGGGCTGGCTCGTGGTGTGGTTGTTGTGGCCGGCCGCAGCCGCTGTCGTGCTGGATCGGATGCCCGGTCATCCGATGGGGATCGTGCTCGCGACTCCCGCGCTGGCGCCGGTCTGGATGTCGTTGATCGGCGATGGCGCCGCCACCGTACCGGGCGTGGTGGTTCTGCTCGTGGCGTCCCCGCCCGTCCTGGTGGCCGCCGGCGTCTTTCCGTGGGCGGTCCGGCACGCACGTGGGGAGCACGGTGGCGCCCGGGCGATGACGGCGAGCGGAGTGGCCGTCCTGGTGGTTCTCGGGCTCGTGTGTGGCGCCGCCCTGACCGGCCGGCTGACACCGGCGGGCCTCTACCTCGCCACCGGGGCCATGGCGATCGCCCCGTTCGGGCTGGCCTGGCTGACGACGACCGATTCACCTCCGGCGATGGACCGGGCGTTCGGCCGGGCCGCGCTGGGCCTGGCGGCCATCGCCGCGTTCGCGACCGCGTACGCCGCGGCGGTGGTGCTGCTCGCCGCGACGAATGTGCCCGATCAGCGCGCCGCGGGCGCCGTCCTCGCCGCCGTGGCGGCGATCGGCTTGATGCCGGGCTTGCTGGCCGCCCGGCGATGGCTGCTGGTCCGGCTGTACGGATCCGGGCGGACGCCGGGGCAGGCGCACCTGGATCTGTCGCACCGACTGCAGCGGCCCGCCGACCCGGACTCCTTGCTGCAGGAGGTGGCGGACTCGGTGGCGCGATCGGTCCGCAGTCCGTCGGCGCAGGTACGCCTGACGCCCGGCGGCGAGACGATTACCGACGGAGCCCAGGTGCCGTTGCTGGTCGGCGAGCGCGAGGTGGGCACCTTGGTCGTCGCGCCGCGACAGGCCGGCGAACGCTTCACCGCGACCGATCTGAGCGTGTTGCGCGGCCTCGCCCCGCAGATCGCAGTGGTGGCCGAGGCAGTCCTGCTGGGCAGGCGGCTGGCCGCCGCGCAGGACCAGATCCTGCGGCTGCGTGACGCGGAGCGGGAGCGTATCCGTACCGACCTGCACGACGTCCTCGGTCCGTTGCTGGCCGGGCTGCGCATGCACGTCGCGGCGGCTCGCGGCGCGACGTCTCCCACCCAGTTCGCCGAGCGGCTCGACCATCTGGAGGAAGGGCTGGAGCAATGCCGCACCGAGGTCAGGCGCCTGACCCGTGATCTGCACCCACCGACGCCGCGGCCTGCGCTGTCCGTCACGCTGCGGTCGATGGTGGACGATTGGATCTCCGCCGCCGCCCGTTCCGGTCCTCGTTTCGAGTCGGCCGTGCACGATGTCGCGCGCGTTCCCGTGGAGGTGGGCACTGCCGTGCGGCTGGTCGCCGGTGAGGCCGTCACGAACGTCATCCGGCATGCGGACGCGAGCTGGTGCCGCATCTCGCTGCGCGCCGATGCGGGACAGCTCATCCTGGCGGTCGAGGATGACGGGCGCGGGCTGGGCCGGCAGAACCACGGCCTCGGCCTGCCGTCGATGCGCCGGCGGATCGAAGAGGTCGGTGGCCTGCTCACCGTCGGCGATCGGCAGCCGCACGGCACGACGGTCACGGCCCGAGTTCCCTACCGGACGGAGTGACATCGGTGTTGCGCCTCCTGCTGGTCGACGACCATCCGCTCGTGCTCAGCGGCCTGTCCGCCGTGCTCAGCGGCGAACCCGATCTCGAAGTCGCCGCCACGGCACCCGACGGCGCGGCGGCCTTGGCCGCCCTCGGCCGGACCAGGGTGGACATCGCCGTCGTCGATCTGCGGCTGCCCGACACCGACGGCACGCAGTTGTGCCGGCGCATGCTCCTCAGCCATCCGGGTCTGCGGATCGTCGTGCTGACCATGCACGCGGACGAAGACCTCGTGCTGAACGCCCTCGCGGCCGGCGCGTCGGCCTACGTCCTGAAGGACAGCGCTCCGGCGGACGTCGTGGCCGCCATCCGGGAGGTGTCCCGAGGCAACCTCATCATCGGCGCCAGAGCACGACCGGCTCTCGCCGGCTCCCTCGGCGAGCCGCAGTCCAGGACCATCGGCAATCTCTCACCGCGCGAGCACCAGATTCTCGATCTGCTCGCGCGTGGACTGTCCACCGCCGTGATCGGGCAACGCCTCGGCCTGTCACCGAAGACGGTGCGAAACCAGCTCTCCACCATCTTCGCCAAGATCGGCGTGACGACCCGCACAGCGGCCGCGGTTGTCGCCCGCGAGGCCGGCCTCGGCCGCACCCGACCGGGCCCGTGACGGCACACGGCGATCGCCGGCCGTCGTAGGCGAAGCACCCGAGCGTGTCGGATCCGCGACGGGCCGGTTCTGGCGCACCCGATCATGCGGAACGCTCGCCGGCATGGCTGAACGTGAGCAGTGGCAGGTGTCGGCGGTTGCCGCCGAAATCTACGAATCGTGTTTCGTCCCCGCCATCTTCGGCGCCTGGGCGAGCCCGGTCGCCGACGCGGCCGGGATCAAGGAGGGCGACGCCGTGCTCGACGTCGCCTGCGGCACCGGGGTGCTCGCCCGCGAAGCCTTCCGCCGTACCGGCAGGGTCGTCGGGCTCGACCTCAACGAGGGAATGCTGGCGGTCGCGGCCCGCACCGAGCCGGGCATCGACTGGCGTGCCGGCGACGCGACCGCGTTGCCGTTCGACGACGCCGCCTTCGACGTGGTGGTCAGCCAGTTCGCGCTGATGTATTTCCCGGACCGGGCGGGGGCGCTGCGGGAGATGTGGCGCGTCCTCGCGCCGGGCGGACGCCTGGCGGTCGCGGTGTGGGCCGCCATCGATCGGGCTCCCGGCTTCCGGATCCTCGCCGACATCGCGGGCCGGCTGAGCAGCCCGAAGGCGGCCGACCTGCTGGCGGCCCCCTTCGTCCTCGGCGATCAAGGAGAGCTCGCGGACCTGTTCGCCGGCAGTGGTATCCCGGACGCCGGGATCGACCTGCGGGAGGGCTCGATCCGGTTCTCGTCGATCCAGGAGTTCATCCGGGTGGAGGTGAAGGGCTCGCCGCTGGCCGGTCTGATCGGCGACGAGGAGATGCCGGCCCTGATCGCGGAGGCCGAGCCGGCGCTGGCGCAGTTCGTCGTGCCGTCCGGCGAGGTCGTGATGCCGATCGCCGCCCACATCGTCACCGCGGGCAGATAGCCCGGGCCGATCTCAGCGCAGCCAGCGCGCCGCGGCCTCGTAGGTCCGGTCCGGCTTGCGGTTGAAGGCGATCGCCGCGCCCGGCGCGTGCCGGCGCACGAGGTTGATGATCCGCTCGAACAGCTCGAGCCGCTCCTCGTTGGTGCGCACCCCGCCGCCGACGACGACCACCTCCCAGGGCCGGCGGTCGAGGGCCGCCGTCACGACCGCCTCGATGTCGTCGCTCCCGTCGAGCCCGAACAGGCAGCTCTCGGCCCCCACCCCGGCCTCGGCGAAGCGGGCCATCCCGGCGGCGATCGCCTCGGCCATGGGCGCGGGATCCCACGGCCCGGGCACCCGATGGGGGTCCAGGCCGATCACCAGAACTCGCGGCTCGGCAGCGTCCACGCGTCTGAACGTAGCAGCGCCGTCATCAGGTCGGGGACAGCGCCGGCCAGCTGGTGGCGTCGGCCCACAGCGACTCCGGGTCGACGGCCGGGCGCAGCAGCGCGGTGAGGTCGTCGTCCGGATCGGTCCGGGCGGCCAGCTGGTCGCCGGCCAGCCGCCGGGCTATGCCGGCCAGCAGGTCGGCGACCTGCACCCGCGGGTCGGTGCGCGAGTCGACGAGGGTGACTTCGACCAACGAGGTGCCGTCCGCGATCGCGGCGATCCGCTCGGGCGTGACGGCGGACTGGTCGTCGTGGACCACCGACAGCGTGCCGCCGGCCGGGCTCCACATCGCCACGGCGCGGGCCAGGGCCGGGACGACCGGCTCGAGGAGGGTGGGGCGCTTCGGGTTGGCCTTCAGGTGGGCTCGGACGGCGGCTGCGGCCGGGAGGTGCTCGCGCATCGGGCGCAGGAGGTCGGCCACCTCGCCCGGGGTGTCCAGCAGGTCGTCGACGACGGCCGCGAAGGGGCCGACGGGTTCCCGCGCCGTCCACCGGCTGTTGGTGCGCATCAGGTCGGC
>NZ_JBFAZH010000357.1:0-6670 GCF_040681735.1 Actinoplanes sp. NPDC051633
CTGCAAACCCCGCAGGTGTCCGGAAGCCACGCAATTCACCGGCGGCGACCTGCGACAACACCTAATCGGGTATCCGATTTCACCCCGGGTTGGACGCCGTGTACTCTTACCTCTGCGCATCACGCGAGAGATCGCACGCGCCCCCTTAGCTCAGTCGGCAGAGCGTCTCCATGGTAAGGAGAAGGTCTACGGTTCGATTCCGTAAGGGGGCTCTCACCGGGCGAGAGCTGATAGGTAATGGCCCTGGCACGGCGGTGTAGCTCAGATGGCAGAGCAAGCGGCTCATAATCGCTGTGTCGCCGGTTCAAGTCCGGCCACCGCTACTGCACTATGTGGGCGCTGAGAAAGCGCCCGTTTTGCATGTCCGCGACTCCGGCGTCTACGCTGGTACGTCGTCAAGAGAACTCGTGGTAGGAAGGCACCCCGCCGTGGCAAAGTCGACCGACGTCCGTCCGAAGATCACTTTGGCATGCACGGAGTGCAAGGAGCGGAACTACATCACGAAGAAGAACCGTCGGAACAACCCCGACCGGCTTCAGCTGAAGAAGTTCTGCCCGCGGGACGGCAAGCACACCCTGCACCGCGAGACCCGCTGACCGGGCAGACCTAAATCTAACGTTGCTAGCCTGCGGCGGTCCCCATCGGGGCCGCCGCAGAGTAGTTTCTTCAGGTATGCCCTTGGACCCCTCCTTCGTCGGCCGGAGCTGGCCGCCCACCCAGCCGTATGTCGTCGGCCGCGAGAAGATCCGCGAGTTCGCCACGGCGATCGGCGCCGACGACCCGCTGCACCACGATCCCGAGGCCGCCCGGGCCGCAGGCTATCCGGACGTGGTCGCGCCGCCGACCTTCCCGACCGTGATGACCATGGCCGCCAGCAGGCAGATCATCAACGATCCGGAGCTCGGCATCGACTACACCCGCGTGGTGCACGGCGATCAGCGGTTCTCCTACTCCCGGCCGGTGGTCGCCGGTGACGTGCTGGTCTGCACGAACACGGTCGAGGACATCACCCAGCGCGGCGGGCACGACTTCATGACCACCCGCACCGAGGTCAGCACCGAGTCCGGCGAGGTCGTGGTGACCGCGTGGTCCAAGCTCGTGCAGCGAGGAGCGGAGCAGTGAGCGAGGAGTTCGAGCCCCAGACGTTCCGGATCACCCGGGCCGACCTGGTCCGGTACTGCGGCGCCTCCGGCGACTTCAACGTCATCCACTGGAGCGACCGGCTGGCCACCAAGGTGGGCCTGCCCGGCGTGATCGCCCACGGCATGTTCACCATGGCCCTGGCCGGGCGCGCGGTGACCGCCTGGGCCGGCGCTGCCGACGCGGTCGAGGATTTCAGCGTCCGGTTCAGCCGGCCGGTGCCCGTGCCGGACACCGACGAGGGCACCGAGGTCACCTTCACCGGGCGGGTCAAGGAGGTCGGTGAGGACGGCCGCACCACGATCGCGATCACCGCCACCTGCGGCGGCGAGACGGTCCTCAAGCTCGCGCAGGCCACGATCCGTAAGAGGTAGGGGCGGGTTGGGAAACCGAGTGGCGTACCCGTACACTGGTGCGCCGTGGGGTAACTGACCCCTGCTCTCTCATGTGCTTATGAGGGCAGGACCCGCACAGGGGTGTAGCTCAATTGGCAGAGCAGCGGTCTCCAAAACCGCAGGCTGCAGGTTCAAGTCCTGTCACCCCTGCGAGAACCCCCGTCAGCGCCCCGGCCAGTGGCGGAGCCGAGCGGCCGACACACAGACGACGACATTTCCCATCGACTGACGGAAGTAGGGCGAAGTGGCCGAGAGGAAGCGACCCGGCGACGACCCGGCCGGCGACCGCCCCGAGGACGAGGCGCGCGACGACCTGGTCGACGAGGTGGAGGACGACGAGGTCGAGGAGGAGCCGGTCTCCCGCGGCGGCACTGCGGTGCGGGAGCGGACGGCGAACTCGGACAGCCCGGCGACCAGGAAGGACGTCCGTCGTGGCGGCTTCTTCGGCCGCATCGGCGGTTTTTTCCGCGAGGTCGTCAGCGAGCTGCGTAAGGTCATCTGGCCGACCCGCAAGGAGCTGTTGACGTACACGGGTGTCGTGATCGTGTTCGTGACGGTGATGACCGCGCTCGTGGCCGGACTGGACTTCGTGTTCGCCAAGGGCATCCTGTTCGCGTTCGGCAACTAGTACTGCAATTGATGGAAGTGAGCGAGCGTGCCTGAGTACGACGACGAGACCGCCGAGACCACGGACGAGCAGTCCGCGGTGGCCACGGCGGCGACCGACGAGTCGGAGGCCGCCGGCAGCCCTGCCGAGACCGAGCCCGCCGAGGCCGAGCTCGCCTCCGAGCCTGTTTCCGAGCCTGCTTCCGAGCCGGCCGAGGCGCCGGCCGCGGAGGTGGAGGAAGACTTCGACCCGGTCGCCGAGCTGCGGCAGAAGCTGCGTTACGCGCCGGGCGACTGGTACGTGGTGCATTCGTACGCCGGGTACGAGAACAAGGTGAAGACCAACCTCGAGACCCGCATCACGAGCCTCGATATGGAGGACTTCATCTTTCAGGTCGAGGTCCCGACCCGCGAAGAGGTCGAGGTCAAGAACGGCAAGCGCCTCCAGGTGCAGAACAAGGTCTTCCCCGGCTACATCCTGGTGCGGATGGATCTGACGCCGGAGTCGTACTCGTGTGTGCGCAACACACCGGGTGTGACCGGCTTCGTGGGCGCCACCGACCGCGTCGACCGCCCGGCCCCGCTCTCGCTGGACGAGGTGCTCAAGTGGCTGGCCCCCGCTGTCGAGGCGGAGGAGAAGAAGGCGAAGCCCGAGATCAAGGTGCTCGACTTCGAGGTCGGCGACTCGGTCACGGTCACCGACGGCGCATTCGCCTCGCTGCCGGCGTCGATCAGTGAAATAAATGCCGACCAGCAAAAGTTGAAGGTTTTGGTCTCCATCTTCGGCCGTGAGACGCCGGTTGAGTTGAACTTCAACCAGGTCGCCAAGATCTGACCAGCACGTCGTGGGAGGGGCCGCGAAGGGCGCGGTCCCGCCATCAACCACAGGAGTAAGAGAAGAAATGCAGCGCAGCAAGGGTTACCGCAAGGCGGTCGAGAAGATCGACCACGACAAGCTGTACGAGCCCGCCGAGGCCATCGCCCTGGCGAAGGACACCAGCCCGACCAAGTTCGACGCCACCGTCGAGGTCGCCATGCGCCTGGGTGTCGACCCGCGCAAGGCCGATCAGATGGTCCGCGGCACGGTCAACCTGCCGCACGGCACGGGCAAGACCGCCCGGGTGATCGTGTTCGCCCAGGGCGCGAAGGCCGAGGAGGCCGTCGCGGCCGGCGCCGACGAGGTCGGCACCGACGAGCTCGTGGCCCGGATCCAGGGTGGCTGGCTGGACTTCGACGCCGCGATCGCGACGCCGGACCAGATGGCCAAGATCGGTCGCATCGCCCGCATCCTGGGCCCCCGTGGCCTGATGCCGAACCCGAAGACCGGCACGGTCACCATGGACGTGACCAAGGCCGTCAACGAGATCAAGGGCGGCAAGATCACCTTCCGGGTGGACAAGCACTCCAACCTGCACCTGATCATCGGCAAGACGTCGTTCTCGCCCGCTCAGCTGGTCGACAACTACGCCGCCGTGCTCGACGAGGTGCTGCGGTCCAAGCCGTCGGCGTCCAAGGGCACGTACCTGCGGAAGATCACGCTGAGCACGACCATGGGCCCCGGTATCCAGGTCGACACCAAGATCGTCAAGGACGTGCACGGCTCGGACGACTGAAGCCAGTTCTGACACAGCCCCGGGATCATTCCCGGGGCTTTGTCGTGTGTGGCACAGTTCCGGCCGTGCGTTTCGACCAGGTGTGGTTCCGGTACGCCCGCGGCAGCCGTTGGGCGCTCAGCGAGGTGGACGCGACGGTCCGCCCCGGCGACACGGTCGTGGTGCTCGGCCGCAACGGCGCTGGCAAGTCCACGTTGCTGCAGCTCGCGGCCGGTGTACTCCGGCCGGTGCGGGGCCGCGTGAGCGATCGGCCGGCGGTGATCGGCTGGGTGCCCGAGCGGTTCCCCGCCGAGCAGCCGTTCACCGCGGAGCAGTATCTGCGTCACATGGCCGCGATCCGGGGCGGCGCCGGGGTCGACCGCTGGATCGAGCGGCTCGGCCTGCAGGAGCACCGCGACACCCGTCTCAACGCTCTCTCCAAGGGCACGGCGCAGAAGGTCGGGCTGGCCCAGGCCCTGCTGGTCCCGCCCGGCTTGCTCATCCTGGACGAGCTGTGGGAGGGACTGGATGCGCAGACCCGCACCCTGATCCCGCAGATCGTCGCCGAGGTCACCGACGCCGGGGGAGCGGTGCTGGTCAGCGACCACCGCGGCGAGGTGGCCGGCCTGCCCGGCGCGATCAAGTGGATGGTCACCGACGGGCGGCTCACGACCGAGGAGGCGCAGGCCGCGGACGACGTCGTCGTGGAGGTCGCCGCCCGCCGGGCGGACGCCGACCGGGTGATGGCCGAGCTGAGGGCGGCCGGTCACCGTGTCCTCGGGGTACGCGCTGGGAAGGCGGCCGAGTGATCCCGCTGATCCGAATGCGCCTGACCGGCTTCCTCGTCAGCGGCCGGGTGATCGCCCCCGCCGTCGCCGTGCTCGCCGTGCTGGCCGTCCTGCACGGCGGCGGAACCTCCCCGGCGGCCTCCGCCTACGGCTACTCGGCGACGGTGCTGTTCCCGATCCTCGCCTGGAGCTCCAAGCTCGTCCTGGACACCGAGCCGGACGTGCAGCGCCGGCTCGCCCGCATCTCGGTCGGCGCCCGCGCCGAGGGGGTCGCCGGCATCCTCGCCGCCGTCCTCGGCGGCCTCGTGGTGTGCGTGCTGGCGATGATCGTGCCCATCGCGATCGGGGCGATCTCGTTCTCGTCCCTGGCGGGCGGCCTCGCGGCCGGCGCGCTCGCACACCTGCTGGCGCTCGTCGCCGCGGTGGCCCTCGGGGCGCTGGCCAGCCGCGCGGTGACCCGTTCGATCGGCATAGGCGTCATGGTGCTGGTCACCGGCGCGGTGCTCTACATCGTGCTCGGGCTGAAGGGCTCGATCGCGCCCTGGCTGGTCCCGCCGGTCCTGGCCACCGCCCGCGCGCTGAACGGCGACACCCTCCCCGACGCGGCCCGCCTCGGCCTGCTCACCGGCTGGGCCCTGTGCTGGTCGTTGCTCGTCCTGGTCGGCTACGCCTGGCTACGCCGCCGCCGAGCCTGAAACTGGTAGGTCAGCCACGCGTTCTGCCCTGGGACAGGTGGGTGGGCTACCACTTTCGCCCCGGCCGGGGGCGCGGCAGCGGGCCCGGCCGTCGCGGTGGTCGCGGGCAGGGTGGGACGGGCGATTTGGTGGGGACGGAGATGGCGCGTACTCTTCGAGGCTGAAGTTCCACCCACAGACCGCTGGTCGCCGCAGCCGATGTCTCACGACGGACGCCGCGGCTCAAGGTCCCGCACATGCGGGCGGCCCGCGCAGGGGAGAACGGATCGTGATCATCGGGCCCGCGTCAGCGTTCGCCCGTGTCCCGCCCCGTGAGCCTTGCGCCCGGGGCGTTTCTCATGTTCGGCGGCCCGCCTGCGGTCGAGAGCATTGAGAGGAGGGACATGGCGGACAAGCCGGTCCGGGCCGACAAGGCCACTGCCGTCGCCGAGCTCACGGACAAGTTCCGCAACTCGTCGGCCACCGTGTTGACCGAGTACCGCGGCCTCACCGTCGCGGAGCTCACCGAGCTGCGGCGGTCGCTGGGCAACCAGACCAAGTACTCCGTGTCGAAGAACACGCTCGCGAAGCGTGCGGCCACCGACGCGGGCATCGAGGGCCTCGACGAGCTGTTCACCGGTCCTACCGCGCTCGCCTTCGTCAGCGGCGACCCGGTCGAGGCGGCCAAGAGCCTGCGGGCTTTCGCCAAGGCCCACCCCGTCCTGATCATCAAGGGCGGTGTCTTCGAGGGCAGGGCCATCTCGGCCGACGAGGTCAGCCGGATCGCCGACCTCGAGTCCCGCGAGGTGCTGCTGGCCAAGCTGGCCGGCGCCATGAAGGGCAACCTGACCAAGGCGGCGGGCCTGTTCCAGGCGCCGTTGTCCCAGGTCGCGCGCCTTGCGGCCGCTCTGCAGGAGAAGCGCGAACAGCAGGACGGTTCCGCTTCGGCGGAGTAATTCACACTCACTTTTAGTAACAACGAAAGGTTGCCACCATGGCGAAGCTCAGCACCGACGAGCTGCTCGACGCGTTCAAGGAGATGACGCTGATCGAGCTGTCGGAGTTCGTGAAGCAGTTCGAGGAGGTCTTCGAGGTCACCGCCGCCGCGCCGGTCGCCGTCGCGGCCGCCGCCCCGGGTGCCGCTGCTCCCGAGGCCGAGGCCGAGAAGGACTCGTTCGACGTCGTCCTCGAGGCCGACGGCGGCAAGAAGATCCAGGTCATCAAGGTCGTGCGTGAGCTGACCGGCCTGGGCCTCAAGGAGGCCAAGGACACCGTCGAGGCCGCCCCCAAGGCGATCCTCGAGGGCGTCAACAAGGAGAAGGCCGAGGAGGCCAAGGCCAAGCTCGAGGGCGAGGGCGCCAAGGTCACCCTCAAGTGATCTGAGCCTTCCGCTCCTCGTGGGCGGGTCCCAGTGGCGGGGGCCCCCCCCCCGTGTATTTAATGAGCCCGAAACACCCCCCACGTGCCGCCACATC
>NZ_JBFAZH010000358.1:0-6660 GCF_040681735.1 Actinoplanes sp. NPDC051633
GTCTCCGCGGCGATGCCCAGCCGCAGGTCGGCGTAGCCGTCGAAGCCGAGCGCGCGGCAGAAACGAGTGACCGTTGCTGGTGAGGTGCCGCTGCGCTCGGCCAGCTCGACGATGGTCGCCCGGGACGCGGCGGCCGGGTCGGCGAGAACCTGCTCGGCGACCCTCTGCAGGGCGCCGGTGAACTCCGGGAGAAGGGTCCGGATCCGGACCAGGACGCCGCCCATCTCGTGATCGCGCGCGGGGGTGTCGACGACCGCGGTCGCTGCGGCGCCGTCAACCACTGGCTCGACCATGAGACCGCCCTTCAGGAAGGAGTGTTAACTGTCGCGGTAAAAGTTCTTACTAAACAACCCTTCTTGTCAAGAAGATGGGTGAAGTTTTCAAACCGTGACCTTCGTCAATCCCGAAGGAAGGCAGGCAGAAGCCGCCGGAATGTCCGGCTCGGGAACCGCGTCAGGAAGGGCGGATCAGACGGCGCTGTCGGCGATGGCCTGCGCGAACGCCTCGGAACGGTGCTCGAAGTTGCGGTAGCGGCCGTAGCTCGGCGCGGCCGGCGAGAGCAGCACGACGCCGCCCTCCGGGGTGAGCTTGCGGGCCAGCCGGACCGCCGCCGGCAGATCCTCGGCCTCCTCGGTGCGCACCGCGGGCAGCCCGGCCAGCTCGGCCACGATCCGCGCCCCGCTGTCCGGGATGCCGATCACGGTCAGCTCCTTGTCGGCCAGGTGCTCGCGCAGCACGCCGTAGTCCAGCCCGCGGTCCGTTCCGCCGACCAGCACGGTCAGGGCGCGACCCTGATAGGCGTCGATGGCGTGCATGGCCGAATACGGACTGGTCGACAGGGTGTCGTCGACGAAGGTGATCCCGGACGGGTCCTCGATCTCCGACAGCCGGTGCGGCAGCCCCTCGAACGACCGCACCGCCTCGCGGATCCCGGGCAGCCGCACGTCGACGCCCATCCCGTCGAGCACGGCCAGCGCCACGCAGAGGTTGCGCCCGTTGTGCACGCCCCGCAGCCGCAGGTCGGCACGCGGGAACAGCACCTCGTCACTGCACCAGACCTGGCCGTCCGCCTCGACCCGGAAGCGGGAGTCGTCCGCGCCGGCCGGCACCGGGGCGAAGCCGGACACGTCGGTGACCGGGCCCCGATCGCCGTGGCCCCGATCGCCGTGGTTCAGCTCTGTCATCAGCCGCTTGTCGGCGCCGTTGACCACGATCAGATCCGGACCGTGCGCCAGGATGTTGAGCTTGTCGCGGTAGTACTCGCGCTCGCCGCCATGCGCGTCCAGGTGCTCCGGGAACAGCGAGGTGACCACCGCCACCCGCGGCGAGTCGGCCAGGTCGCTGCACTGGTAGCTGGACAGCTCCAGCACGTACAGCTCGGCCGGGGGCAGGTCGAGCAGCGGCACGCCGATGTTGCCGCCGAAGACGTTGGGCCGCCCGGCCGCCGCGAGCAGGTGGCTGATCAGGCTGGAGGTGGTGCTCTTGCCCTTGCTGCCGGTCACCCCGACGGTCCGCGAGGCGTGCTCGGCCATCCAGAGCGCGCTGCCACCGGTGACGGTCACGCCGCGCAAGCGCAGCTCGGCCATCCACGGATGCGTCTGCGGCACACCGGGCGAACGCACCACGACATCGGCCGCCACCAGCGCCCCGAACGCGTGGCCACCGCCGGCCAGCGGCGCCAGCGCGGCCAGCTCGCCCTCCCACGGGATCGACAGGAAGTTCGCGCTGTCGTCGACCGCGAGCAGGCGGGACGGCCCGTGCGGCGCGATCGCCGTCACGGCGGCGCGGCCCTCCCGGCCGGTGCCCCAGACCGCGACGGACCGACCGCGAAGTTCAGCGAGACGCATCGGATTAGTATTGCCTGCCGGTGCGACGACGGGAGTATCTGGGTGGCGACTGAGTACACGGCTCTGCTGTGCACGGCACGGTCCTTCGACCCGGCCACCGGCGTCGCCACGCTGGGCTACCGCCTGGACGGGCCGGCGCTGCAAGAATTCACCGAGACGATCACGTTCCCGGTTGCCGGCGGAACGCCGCCGGCCGCCTTCGAGCGCGTGCTGGAGCTGCTGCACGTGGTGGCCGGGGTCAGCTACTACAAGGTCGGCGCACCGCCGCGGGTGGTCTCGCCCTACCCGCTCGGCCCGGCCGCGCGGGCCTTCGTGACCGCCGTCTACACCCACGGCCTGGCCGAGTACGCCTACCGCAACAACCTCCCGCACGTGCTGGACCTGCAGGTGGAGGCGCCGGCCGGTGATCCGGGGCCGATCGAGCCACTGGACAACGCCGGCCGGCCGCCGCTGTCCGCGGTCGGCGGCGGCAAGGACTCGATCGTCACGCTCGAGATCCTCCGCGAGGCGGGCTTCGGCCCGGTGCCGTTCTCGGTGAACCCCAACCCGGTGATCGAGAGCGTCAACGAGGCGTCCGGGCTGCCCGCGCTCGCCGCCCGCCGCAAACTCGACCCGCGCCTCTTCGAGCTCAACAAGGCGGGCGCGCTCAACGGCCACATCCCGGTGACCGCGATCAACTCACTGATCTCGGTCGGCGCCGCCACCTGGCACGGCCTCGGCCCGGTGGTGATGTCCAACGAACGCTCGGCGAGCGATCCCAACCTGATCTGGAACGGACACGCCGTCAATCACCAGTGGTCCAAGGGAGAGACCGCCGAGCGGCTGCTGCGGGCCGCGGTGCACGAGCACGCGGGGATCACCGAGCCCTACTTCTCACTGCTGCGGCCGCTGTCGGAGCTGCGCATCGCCCAGCTCTTCGCGCAGCACGACCGCTACGACGACACGGTCACGAGCTGCAACCAGGCCTTCAAGCTGCACGACCCGACCGTGCGCTGGTGCGGGCACTGCCCGAAGTGCCGCTTCGTCTTCCTCGCGATGGCGCCGTTCATGCCGCGCGAGCGCCTCGTGCGCATCTTCGGCAAGGACCTGTTCGCCGACACCGACCAGGTGCCGGGCTACCTGGAGATCCTCGGGGTGGACGCGCACAAGCCCTTCGAGTGCGTGGGTGAGGTCGAGGAGTCGGTGGTCGCGCTGCGGATGATGGCCGAGCAGGACCAGTGGCGGGACGCGCCGGTGCTGACCGCGCTGCTCGCCGCGGTGCCGGCGGACGCGCGGGCCAGCCGGGAGAACGTGCTGGCCCCGAGCGGCCCGTCGTTCGCGCCGCCGCGTTACGCCAAGGCGTTGGGCGACGCGCTCAAGTAGGTCGCGAGGAACGTCAACTCGTCGGCGGCCAGGTCGACGTCGCGGGTCACCGACCGGCTCGAGTGACCCACGCCGATCTCCCGCCGCAGCAGGATCGGCGCGGGCCCGGCCGTCGCGGCCTGCAGCAGCGCGCACATCTTGCGGGCGTGCATGGTGTCCACCCGGGTGTCGCCCTCGAAGACCGTGAAGAGCACCGCCGGGTACGCGGTCCCCCGCTTCACGTGGTGATATGGCGAATAGGCCCGCAGCCAGGTGTACTCGACCGGGTCCTCGACCGTGCCGTACTCCCCGCTCCAGTACTCCCCCAGCCCGAACTTCTCGTAGCGCAGCATGTCCAGCAAGGGCGCCGAGCACACCGCCGCCGCCCACTTCTCCGGGTGCCGGGTGATCGCCGCGCCGACCAGCAGCCCGCCGTTCGAGCCGCCCAGGATGCCGAGCTTCTCCCGGGTCGTCACGCCGTGCTCGACCAGCCAGTCGGAGGCCGCCGCGAAGTCGTCGAAGACGTTCTGCTTGTGCTCGCGCATGCCCGCGCGGTGCCACTGCTCGCCCTCTTCGCTGCCGCCGCGCAGGCCGGCGATCGCGTACACGCCGCCGCGCGCGACCCACGACTGGATGGTCCCCGAATAGCCCGGCGTGATGGAGATGTTGAACCCGCCGTAGCCGTAGAGGATGGTGGGCCTGGGGCCCTCGCCCGGTGGCTCGATCAGGAACATCCGGACGGTCGTGCCGTCGTAGGACCGGTAGGTGACCTGGCGCGTGCGGACGTCGGTGGCCGGTGCGCCGGGCGGCTTGGCGTAGGTCTCGATCTCGCCGGTGGCGGCGTCCGCGCGGAGCACGTACCCCGGGGTGGTGAAGTCCGACCAGCTCAGCCACACCTCGCTGCCGGAGCTTCGCCGGGTGAGCTCGTCCACCGTGCCGAGGCCCGGCAGGGCGAGGCGGCGCAGCTCGCGGCCCGAATCGAGATCGTGCACCGCGACCTCGCTCACCGCGTGCCGCGCGCGGACCGTCACCAGCAGCCCGGCGTCGGCCGGACTCGAGCCGCGCAGGATGGCGACGTCGTTCAGCACCGCCTCCGGATCCTCCGGCACCACCTCCTGCCGCTCGCCGTCCACCCAGCGGCAGAGCCGCCATCGGGGCGCGTCCAGGTTGGTGAGCAGGAAGAGCTCGGAGCGGGCGTCGAAGGCCGGGTACGTGAGCGCGTCCTCGCCCAGGCTCACCGGCGTGAACATGCCGTCGCCCGGCACCGCCAGCCAGACGTCGTTGCGCGCATCCGTTCCCCGGGCCGCGGTGATCGCCATCCGGTTGCCGTCGTCCGACGTGGACACTCCGAGATACGTCGCCCGGGGCAGTCCGTCGCCGAAGACGAGCTCGTCGGAATCCGGCTCGGCGCCGAGCTCGTGGCGGTAGATCCGCTGCTCCAGCGAGCCCTCGGAGAGGAAGCGGTTGTAGTAGAAGACCCGGCCGCCGGGCAGCCAGGCGATGGAGGGATGACGGGTACGCGTGATCGGCCCGTCCACCACCTCCCCGGTGCGCACGTCCAGCACCCGGATCGAGGCCCACTCGGTGCCGTCCTCGCTCAGCGCGTACGCGAGCAGATCGCCCTCCTTCGACGGCGACCAGGCGTCCAGGGTGGTCTTCCCGCTCGGATCGATCGCGACCGGGTCGACCAGCACCCGCTCCTCGCCGGACGGCTCGGTGACCAGCAGCACGGCGTGGTCCTGGTCGGGGTCGCGCCGCGTGGAGAAGCCACGGTCGCCCCGCCAGTAGGGCGCGCCGACCGACCCGACCCGGAAGAACCCGTCGAGCGTGGCCGCCCACTGATCACGATCGGGCCAGCCGGTGCGCGCCGCCGCGAACATCGCGTCCTGCTCACCGCACCACGCGACGGTCTCGGGATCCTCGGCGTCCTCGAGCCGGCGATACGGGTCGGGAATGGACTCACCGTGGATCACGTCGACCGTCGTCATCAAACCGCCTCGCTGCCGGCGCCCGGTCCGTCGGACGGCGCGGAGATCTCGGATGCCTCGGGAACAGCATCATGATGAATACGGTCCGGGGCGACGCCGAGCGCTTGCAGGGCGGCGCGGGTCTCGATGAGCATCAGCGGCGGTCCGGCCAGGAAGACCTCGGCCTCGGACCACTCGCCGTAGGCCGCGATCGCGTCGGTCACCAGGCCGGAGGCGTACTGCCCGGCCTCGCCGACGGACACCACCGGCACCACGGTCGCGCGGTGGCAGGCCCGGGCGATCGACGCGATCTCCTCGATGTCGTAGAGCTCGTCGAGGTCGCGGACGCCCCAGAACAGCACCGCGGACCGACGATCGCCGGTGGCGGCCATCTCGGTGAGCATCGCCTTCAGCGGGGCGACGCCGGTGTCACCGGCCACCATCAGCAGATCCCGGGACCCACCGGGCAGGCCCATCGAACCCTCGGCCCGGCCGAACCGCACCCGGTCGCCCGGCCGGGTCCGGTAGACCAGCGTGCCGGACACCCCGGCCTCGGTCTTCGCGCGGACGTGCAGCTCCACGACGGTGTCCCGGCGCGGGGCGCCGCTCAGCGAGTACGGCCGCCACACGCCGGGCAGGCCCGCCACCTCGATCCGGGCGTACTGGCCCGGGCGGAACGGCATCGGCAGGTACGGCCGGAAACGCACCACGGCCAGGTCGGGCCGGCGCAGCTCGTGCGACACCACCTCGGCCAGCCAGCTGACCGGCTCGTACCGGGCCACCTCGGCGCCGTGCGTCATCCACTCGTGGACGTGCTGCCAGATGCTGCGCCACGCCTGGTCGAAGTCCTGCCGCCAGCCGTTCGCGGCCATCCCGGCGCGCATCGCCTCGGCCAGGGCGGCGCCGATCAGCGTGAGCTGTTGCGGCTGCACACCGCACTCGGCCAGCGCGCCGCCGAGCTGCACGCAGCCGGCCACCAGCGCGGGCGGGTTGTCGAGGTTGTGCACCAGCCAGGTGAGCGCCCGGGCGAGCTGCTCGCGCTGCGACTGCGGGCCGCCGGGCAGCGCGGTGATCAGCTCCGGCCGCGCGAGCATCAGCGCGGCGCGCAGGCGGAGTGCGACCTCGTCGGAGCCGCCGGCGAGCGAGAGGCTGTTGGACAGCAGGCGCTGGACTTCGCGCAGCGCCGCGTCGTCCGCGGGGTTCATGCCGTCGGCCGGGGTGGTCGGTGGGGTCGCGCCGGCCTTGGGTACGCCGGGCAGCGGCATGTGGTGCGGGACCGGCGTGACGGGCTCGGGGTACTGCCCGGGCACCGGCCGGCCGACCGCGGAGAGTCCGGGCACCGGGTCGATGGAGACGGGGCCGGTCGAGATGGAGCCGCCCTGGTACGGGGTCGGTCCGTGCACCGGGCGGATGCCCGACGCGGTCCACGGAACCTCCGGCTCGCCAGCGTCCTCCCGCGGGACGAGGGCGCCGGCGGCGGTGCCGCCGGGGATCTCGTGCGGCAC
>NZ_JBFAZH010000359.1:0-6650 GCF_040681735.1 Actinoplanes sp. NPDC051633
CCGGACGGCGTCCGGTCACCGCTGCACCGGGAAGACGAGGTGGAGGACCCGGTCGCCCTGCACGCAGACGGTCGGGTTGCCGAGCAGGACATCGGTTGCGGCGAGTTCGCCGAAGAACGGCCGGTTGCCCGCACCCATCACCACCGGCACGAGGTCGACGGCCACCTCGTCCAGCAATCCCAGATCGAGGCACTGCCGCGCGATGGTGCCCCCGGCGACGGCGACGACGCGATCCCCGGCGAGCTCCTTCGCCCGGGCGATCGCGGCCTCCACGCCGTCGGTCACGAAGGTGAAGGGCGCGCCGGGGTGGGCCTCGACCCAGTCGGCGGGGACCCGGTGCGTCACCACGACGATGGGGACGTCCAGGGTGTGCCGGCCGTGCCAGCCCTCGGCCACGTCGAACAGCGTCCGGCCGCAGACCAGCGCACCGAGCGAGGACGCCCACCGCCGCCAATGCTCCGCACTCGGTGCGGTCAGGTGCACGGTGAAGTCGCCGGCGGGCGTCGGGATGGCCACCTCGCCGTTCTGCAACCAGTCGAACAACGGGCCGATGGTGTTGTCCGGCTTGGCGACGTACCCATCCAGGGACATGATCGCCTGTGCCTGCACGATTCCCACGGGTCCTGCCTCTCCTCGCATGTCTCCCTCATTGCTGAGGATGCCGCCATGCGGCTGGCTCTTTCCTTCACCGTCTCGCGTGGCGTCGCTTCACGATCGAGCCCGTTGGAAATATCGCGGCCCAGAATCCCTGCCCGGGATGCACGGGCACAAGGCATGCCACCGGCAAAACCGGCGGCAACTTCCCGGAACGAGTGCGCTGGGTAAGCACGGCGAGCGCGGCACAGTCGCTGTAGCGGGCTCAGCGGTTGGCGAAGCGTTCCGCGAAGGACTTCAGGTCCCGGCGCTGGATGGCGGCCGCCATCAGATCCGGGAAGGCGTCCGGGGTGCAGGCGAAAGCCGGAACCCCGAGCGCGGCCAGCGCCGCGGCGTTCTCGTGGTCGTAGGCCGGCGCGCCCTCGTCCGACAACGCCAGCAGCACCACCACCTGCACGCCCGCCGCCGTCATCTCCGCCACCCGGCGCAGCATCTGCTCGCGCACGCCGCCCTCGTAGAGGTCGCTGATCAGCACGAAGATGCTGTCCCGCGGCCGGGTGATCAACTGCTGGCTGTAGGCGATCGCCCGGTTGATGTCCGTGCCGCCGCCGAGCTGCGTGCCGAACAGCACCTCGACCGGGTCGTTGAGCTGCTCCGTCAGGTCGACCACCGACGTGTCGAAGACGACCAGCGACGTCCGCAGCGACCGCATCGACGCCAGCACCGCCGCGAACACCCCGGAGAAGACCACCGACGAGGCCATCGAGCCGGACTGGTCCACGCACAGGATCACGTCCCGCTGCACCGCGCTGGTCCGCCGCCCGTAGCCGACCAGCCGCTCCGGGATCACCGTGCGGTGCTCGGGCTGATAGTGCTTGAGGTTCGCGCGGATCGTGCGGTCCCAGTCGATGTCGGCGTGCCGCGGCCGGTTGATCCGCGACGCCCGGTTGAGCGCACCGGTCACCGCCGCGCGTGTCTTCTGCTCGATCCGCTTCTCCAGGTCGTCGACCACCGTCCGGACGACCTGCCGGGCCGCTTCCTTGGTCTCGTCGGGCATCACCCGGTTGAGGGAGAGCAGCGTGCCGACCAGGTGCACGTCCGGCTCCACCGCCTGCAGCATCTCGGGCTCCATCAGCAGCCGATGCAGATCCAGCCGCTCGATCGCGTCTTGCTGCATCACCTGCACGACCGTGCTCGGGAAGTACTCCCGGATGTCGCCGAGCCACCGCGCCACCCGAGGCGCCGAGGAGCCCAGGCCGGCCGACCGCTTGGACCGCTGCTCGCCGTCCTCGTCACCCGCGCCGTCGTATAGCGCCGCCATCGCCGCGTCCATCTGACCGTCGCGGCCCTCCGCCTTCCCGAGCGCCTCCTCGGCCGGTCCGCCCAGCACCAGCCGCCAGCGCCGGAGCCGTTCCCGCCGCTCGCCGTCGTCGTCGGTCATCGCTCGCCTCCGATGTCCCGGCCCATCTCCCGGCTGATCTCCCGGCCGAGCAGCATGCTCAGTGTCGGCAGCGCCAGTGCGGCCCGATCGTGGTCCAGCGTCGCGCCGGTGTCGCCGGCGGCGGCCCGCGGACCCGCGATGCGCTCGCCGATCGCCCGGCGCTCGCCGGCCGCGAAGGCGCCGAATGTCCGCCGCAGCAACGGCAGCACGTCGTCGAACGACTCCGTGGCGATGTCCGCCAGCCAGTCGTCGAGCAACTCCAGCAGGGCGTCGTCGTGCACCAGCAGCAGCCCGCCGCCGGACAGGAAGCCCTCCACCCACGCCGCCGCGTGCGCCGGTGGCGTGCCCACGGTCAGCGGCAGCCGCAATCGTCGCCGCACCTCGTCCGGCTCGAACTTCCCCGCGTCCAGCAGCAGCCGTGTCAGCCGCCCGGCCAGCAGCCCGTGCAGGTCGGCGCGGTCGGCCAGCGAAACCAGCGTGGCGTCCCAGCGCTCCCGCATCGACTGGTCGTCGAGCAGCGCGATCGCCGAATGCACCCCGTCGAGGTGCTTGCGCAGCTCCTTGGCCGCCTCGTCGCCGAGCGAACCGACCGCGGCGGGCAGCCCGGCCCGGATCCGGCTGAGCAGGCTCTCGGTCACCGCGGCCAGCCCGGCCACGTCGGTGCGGCGCACGTCGCCGTAGCGCAGGCTCCGCGCCAGCGCGGGCAGGGCGGCCATCAGGTGGTTGACGTCGGCGTCCAGCGCGGCGCGGGTGTCCAGCGCGGCCAGGACCGGCGGGTACGCGTCCGCGAGATCGCCGAGCAGACACACCTCGACCAGCGCCGTGACGTCGGCGAGAGTCTCCGCCTTGCGGGCGCGGTCGGTGACCCGCGCGGTGGCCGCGGCCGTCACCGTGGTGCCCCACATGCTGCCCTCGACCAGGCTGATCGCGAACTCCGGCTGCCAGCGCAGCTTCCACTGCTCGCGGAACGTGCCGGTGCCCCGGCGCCCGGCCTCGGGCTCGCCCCACGGCACGTCCAGGGTGCGGAGCCGGTGCAGCAGGCGGCTGCGGCCGAGGTCGATGTCGCGGCGCAGGTCCAGCTCCAAGGTGCGTTCGAGAGCCTCGGGCTTGAGCCGCAGGCTGCGCTGCTGCGCGGCGAGATCCTTGGCGAGGGGTACGGCGGGCATCTCCTCGGGCACCGCACCGAGCCGCTCACCGACCACCAGCTTGCGGCCGATCAGCTCGACCCGCAGCCGCTCGCCGTCGCACATCACGGCCTCGGCCGCCTCGGTGACCTCGGCCAGCCCGGCCAGCGGCCGCCCGCGCAGCCCGGCCAGTGCCTCGGCCAGCCGGGTCGCCTCGATGACGTGCGCGGAAGACGTCGGCACCCCCTCGGCCCGCAGCACCTGGGCCGCGTCGACAAGCCACCGGGGCACCACGTCCTCGGAGGTGGCGAAGAGATGGTGATACCAGCCGGGCGAGCGCACGCCGGCCCCATACCCGGACCACGACGCCAGCCGCCCGTAGGTCCACGGCACCCAGGTGAAGGCGACCTTGCTCTTCTTCCGCCCCTTGAGCAGCGCGGCGTCATCCTTGACGGCCACCTTGCGCAGCAGCGCGGGCACGTGCCAGGCCCCGCACACGACGGCGATGTCCTCGTGCGACTTGCGCACTTCCCGCAGCACGGTCCGCATGTAGGCCTCACGCACCAGATCCTCGGGATCCTCGGGCGAGGCCTCCCGGATGGCGGTCATCGCCTCGGCGACGGCCTCGAACGCCGGCATCCCGCGATGCTCGACGACGTCCTCCCACCACCGCTCGGGATCGTCATAGCCGGCCGCCTTGGCGAGCTCCCCGATCGGGTCCACCGGTCGCAAGGGCTCCGCCGGTGCGCCGTCCCCACCACCGGGCTCTTCGCCGGCGGCATCCGGCAGCCCGCCCGGCTCACCACCGTCCTCCCGGGCCGGCGCAGCGACGTCTTCGCCCTCGCCCGGCGGCGGCGTGGTGGTGCGGCCGGGCGTCGGCGCGCGTGATCTGGACAGGCGGTAGCCGTAGGGCAGGTCGAAGAAGCGGACCGGCACGTCGCGGGTGACCGCCCAGCGGATGGCCTGCCACTCCGGCGAGAAGACCGCGAACGGCCAGAACGCCGCGCGCCGCGGGTCGTCCGCGGCGTATCCCAGCAGGGCGACCGGTGGCACCAGGCCCTCGTCCCGGACCCATCGGACCAGGTCGTCCGCCTCCGGTGGCCCCTCGATCAGCAGGATCGACGGCGGCTCCCGGTCGAGCTCCCGCACCACCGCCCGCGCCGAGCCCGGCCCGTGATGCCGGATCCCGTAGAACCTCTCAGGCATCGCGCGCCGCGCGGTAGAAGTCACGCCAGTCGGAACGCTCCCGCACGACCGTCTCCAGATACTCCCGCCAGACCACGTCGTCGGAGACCGGGTCCTTGATCACCGCGCCGACGATCCCGGACGCCACGTCGGTCGCGTGCAGCCGCCCGTCACCGAAGTGGGCGGCCAGCGCCAGGCCACTGGTGATCACCGAGATCGCCTCCGCCGTGGACAGCGTGCCGGTCGGCGACTTCAGCTTCGTCCGCCCGTCCTCGGTCATCCCCGACCGCAGCTCCCGGAACACCGTGACCACCCGCCGGATCTCCTCCATCGCAGCCGGCACCTCGGGCAGAGCCAGCGACTTGCCGAGCTGCGCCACCCGCCGCGCGACGATCTCCACCTCCTCGTCGGCCGACGCCGGGACCGGCAGCACAACGGTGTTGAACCGCCGCCGCAGCGCGCTGGACAGCTCGTTCACCCCGCGGTCGCGGTCGTTCGCCGTGGCGATCAGGTTGAACCCGGCCTGCGCCTGCACCTCGGTGTTCAGCTCCGGCACCGGCAGGGTCTTCTCCGACAGCACGGTGATCAGCGCGTCCTGCACGTCGGACGGCACCCGGGTCAGCTCCTCGACGCGGGCGATCGTGCCGGTCCGCATCGCCCGCATCACCGGACTGGGCACCAGCGCCGCCTCGCTCGGCCCGTCGGAGAGCAGCCGCGCGTAGTTCCAGCCATACCGGATCGCCTCCTCCGCCGTGCCCGCCGTGCCCTGCACCAGCAGCGTCGAGTCGCCCGAGATGGCCGCCGCGAGATGCTCGGACACCCAGGTTTTCGCCGTGCCCGGCACGCCGAGCAGCAGCAGCGCGCGGTCGGTGACCAGAGTGGACACCGCCACCTCCATCAACCGCCGCGGCCCGACGTACTTCGGGGTGATTTTCGCGCCGTCGCCGAGCAGGTAGGTCACCACGGCCGACGGCGACAGCCGCCAGCCGGGCGGACGCGGGCGGTCGTCGGAGCCGGCCAGCAGGGCCAGCTCCTCGGCGTACTGGTCCTCGGCGTGCTGGCGCAGAACGGTCACTCGAACTCCAGGTGCATCTCGTTGCGGAAGGTGAGGGTACGAGCCAGCTCGGCCACCGGACGGGTGCGCGCGGACGTGGCCGGCTCACGCTCGAGCTCCTCGGCCAGCCGGGCGACGTGCCCCGCATACCGCGGCGGCATGGACAACGCCGCCGACCGGCACAACTCCGAGAGCTGCCAGCTGTGCCGATCGGTACGCGCACGCCGCGCTATCGTCTCGATCACGGTCACCGCCAGCTCGGCCGGCCAGTCGCCCTGATGGACGGCCAGCAACCGGTTGGCCAGATGATCCTCGCGGCGCAGGAAGTCGGCGGCGATCCGGGCCAGCTCGTCCGGCGGCAGGATCAGGTGCAGATCCCAGCGCACCGCCTCCCGCAACGCCGGCCCGTCCGACCTGGCGTCGTTGGCGACCAGCGCACCGGCCCACGCCGGGTCGCGCTGAGCGATCGCCGCCTTGGCCCAGCCGTGCAGCAGCGCGGTCTCCCAGTCGTTCCCCCGGGCCAGCTCGACCACGGCGGCCGGGCTGCGCCCGAAGCCGTGCCAGGCATCCAGCGGGGTGCCGGCCACCACTTCCTCGAGCAGCCACGCGCCGATCCCGATGCCGCGGGCGGGCGAGGCGCTGACACCGTCGCGGCGCAGATCCTGATCGAGATCCTCGGGCGGCTCGACGATCAGCCGGTCGCGGCCGATCAGCCGGCGCTCCAGCCGGACGGCACGCATCGCCCGCTCGGTCATCCGCCGGCCGAGCCCGGAGCCGGGCAGCCGGCGCAGCAGCTCGAGCGCCGCCTCGCGCACCTCGCGGCGCCGATCGTCGAGGGCCTGCTCGAGCAGCGGGTCGTCGTCGATCTCGAGCCCGATCTCGAGGGCGCCGAGGAAGCGGACGCGGTCGTCCGACGACTCGCCGCTCCAGGCCGTCTCCAGCAGGGTGCGCCCGGCGGGCGGGTCGGTGTGGCGCAGCTGCAACAGGTAGGCGAGCCGCTCGCCCGGCGAACCCGTCTCCCAGTCGGCGAGGACACCGGCCGGTGCCTGGTCGAGCAGCCACCGCCAGTCGTCGCGCATGGCCGCCAGCCAGGCGCCGCGCTGCCCGCCCACCTTGCCAAGCGCGCCGCGGATCGAGCCGTTGCGGCGGCCCGCGTCGAGCAGCGCGGGCAGCGCCTCGGGTGGAACGTGCCCGCCGTGCGCGGCGGCCAGCTCCAGCCACTGCGCGAGGATCTCCTGAGCGATCTGGGCGC
>NZ_JBFAZH010000360.1:0-6641 GCF_040681735.1 Actinoplanes sp. NPDC051633
GTGTCGGTGTCGTCGGCCCCGCCGGAGTTCAAGCTGCCGAAGGGTTTCGCCTGGCGGTCCAGCCCGGAGGGCGGCTTCCGCATCGCGACGCCTGCCCGGTGGACGGTCAAGGAGGCCGGCGGCGTGTTCACCTCGGCCGGTCGCGCCGGTGGCCCGCTGCTGCGGGTGCGTCCCTGGTCGCCGGCGCCGGCCGACCCGGTGGCCGCCCTGATCGGCATGGAGTCGAAAACGACGCTCGACAACTATCAGCGGGTGACGATCAGGACCGCCGAGGACGCGCCGGGGCCGGTCTGGGACTACACGTACCGGTCGCGTGCCGGGACGCCGTTCCGGGCCCAGGAGCAGGTGGTCACCGCGGGCGGGCGCACGTACCGGATCACCTGGCTCTGCCCGCGTGCGGAGTGGTCCGACGACCTCGAGGCCTGGAACACGGTGCTGGAGAGTTTCGGTCCGCTGGGCGGCGCCTGAGTCGCGGAGCGTAAACCGCCGGTAGTCAATAGACTGCGGACGTGACTGAGCTGCGCGTGGATCTGATCAGCCGTGAGTACCCGCCCGAGGTCTACGGCGGCGCCGGCGTCCATCTGGAGTATCTGACCCGCGATCTGCGCGCCCTGGCGGACGTGCGGGTGCACTGCTTCGGAGCGGAGCGGTCCGAGCCGGGGGTGACGGCGTACCCGGAACCGGCCGAGCTGGCCGGCGCCAACGCCGCCCTGCGCACCATGGGCGTCGACCTCGAGATCGCCGCCGGCTGCGCGGGCACGGACATCGTGCACAGCCACACCTGGTATGCGAACTTCGCCGGGCACACCGCCAAGCTGCTGCACGGTGTCCCGCACGTGGTCACCACGCACAGCCTCGAGCCGCTGCGGCCGTGGAAGGCCGAGCAGCTCGGCGGCGGGTACGCGCTGTCCTCGTTCTGCGAGCGGGTGGCGATCGAGAACGCGGACGCGGTGATCGCGGTCTCCGCGGGCATGAAGCGGGACGTGCTGGCCGCGTATCCGACGGTCGACGAGTCGAAGATCCGGGTGGTCTACAACGGCATCGACACCTCGCAGTACCAGCCCGACCAGGGCACCGACGTGATCGAGCGGCTCGGCATCGACCTGAGCCGGCCGTCGGTGGTCTTCGTCGGCCGGATCACCCGGCAGAAGGGCCTGCCGTACCTGCTGCGCGCCTGCCACGACCTGCCGCCCGAGGCGCAGATCGTGCTGCTGGCCGGCGCCCCCGACACCAAGGAGATCGCCGCCGAGGTCGAGGGCCTGGCCATCCAGCTGCGCAACGCCCGCGACGACGCCGGCGTGATCTGGGTGCAGGAGATGCTGCCCAAGCACGAGGTGGTCCAGGTGCTGACGCACGCCACGGTGTTCGTCTGCCCGTCGATCTACGAGCCGATGGGCATCGTGAACCTCGAGGCGATGGCCTGCGAGACCGCGGTGGTGGCGACCGCGACCGGCGGCATCCCCGAGGTGGTGGCGGACGGTGAGACCGGCGTGCTGGTGCCGATCGAGCAGGTCGCCGACGGCACCGGCACGCCGATCGACCAGGACAAGTTCGTCGCCGATCTGGCCGCGGCGATCACGCAGGTGATCTCGGATCCGAAACGGGCCGAGGAGATGGGCCTGGCCGGTCGCCGCCGGGCGGTGGAGAAGTTCTCCTGGTCGACGATCGCGGCCGACACGCTAGAGGTCTATCGGTCCGTGCTCTGACAGGATGTCGCGGGCGACCGCCCGGCCGGAGAGCCACGCGGTCTGCACTCGCGGCTTGCCGAAGGCGTCGCCACAGAGGTAGACGTTGCCCTTCCGGGCGAACTTTCCCTCTTGCGGGGAGGGCTGGGCGAAGGTCCAGCGGTGGATCGCGACGTCTGCCGGGGCGTCGAGACCGAGCAGCTCGCGCACGGCCGCCGCCATCTCATCGGCGGCGCCCGCCGGGTCGTCGAGGTGCGGCCGCGCGAAGTCGCCGGTCGAGTGCGCCACCAGCACGGGGGCCCGGTCGCCGCGCCGGTCGCCGTCGTCGCAGACGGTCGCGAGCACGTCATGGCCGTTGACGAACATGCCGTGGAAGTCGGCCCAGGTCCTCTCCGGAAAGGTGAGGACGGCCGACAGGACCGGAGACCATTGCTGGGGTACGCCCACCGCGGTGATCCGCTCGGCCTGCGGACCGGGCATGGCCAGCACCACGGCGTCGGCCTCCGGCAGGTCCCGCACCTCGTGCCCGAGCGTGACGTCGAGCTCGCGGGCGAGGTCCTCGGCCAGGCTGCGCAGGCCGCCGGGCGCCGACCAGCGCATCGGGCCGGTGGCGGGGTCAGCCGCGTGTCCGCGGTCGTGGACGGCGAAGGTGTCGGTCCACGGGTGTGCCAGCCCGGCGACCCGCCAGCTGTCCAGCAGGCCCTGGAAGTTCGGGTCGTCGGCGGTCAGGTAGGCGGCGCCGATGTCCGCGTACCGCCCGCCGAACCGCTTGCTCGCCAGCCGCCCGCCGACCACCCGGCCACGCTCCAGGACCCGCGCCGGCAGCCCGGCGTCCACCAGCTCCCGGGCGCATGCCAGCCCCGCGATCCCCGCACCAACCACGATCACCGTCACGCCCCCGACCTTACGGCCGCACCGGACCAGGCACACTGGATGCCATGCCGTCGCACTCCGTACCCCGCCGCGTGCCCGTGCGGGTGGTGGCGATCGTGGTCGTGGGGGTGATCGCGCTGGCGGCGATCGGGGTCGGGCTGATCCGCGCCGCGACCTACGACCCGCCGCCGGTGAACCCGGTCGGCCCCGCGGCCATCGGACCGGCGAGCGGCACGGTGGGGCGCTGCGCCGGGGTGCCGGTCAAGGCGACGCGGGAGCTGCGCGGCATGTGGCTGACCACGGTCAACAACATCGACTGGCCCAGCCGGCCCGGCCTGCCCGAGGCGCAGGTCAAGCAGGAGTACCTGGGCTGGCTCGACCTCGCGCGGGCGCAGAACCACAACGCGATCTTCGTGCACGTGCGGCCCAGTGGCGACGCGTTCTGGCCGTCGAAGTACGCGCCGTGGTCGGAGTGGCTGACCGGCCGGCGGGACGGCCGCGATCCGGGCTGGGACCCGATGAAGTTCATGATCGACGAGGCGCACGCGCGCAACCTGGAGTTCCACGCCTGGTTCAACCCGTACCGCGGGACGCAGCCCGGCCCGAACGGGCCCGGCGCCGACTACGCGAAACTCGCCCCGAACCACCCGCTGCGCAAGCACCACGACTGGGCGATCTCCTACCCGACCGGGGAGCGCGCACGGTTCTACTACGACCCGGGCATCCCCGCGGCCCGCAAGTTCGTCGAGGACTCGATGCTCGAGGCGGTCGAAAAGTACGACCTGGACGGCGTCCACTTCGACGACTTCTTCTACCCGTACCCGGAACAGGGCGAGGACTTCCCGGACGCCGCCTCGTACGCGAAGTACGCCAAGCCCGGGCAGAGCCGCGCGGCCTGGCGGCGGGACAACGTCAACACGCTGGTCCGCGAGATGGACCAGCGGATCAAGCAGCTCAAGCCGTGGGTGAAGTTCGGGATCAGCCCGTTCGGCATCTGGCGCAACCAGCGCACCGACCCGGAGGGCTCCGACTCCACCGGCCTGCAGAGCTTCGACGAGATCTACGCCGACACCCGCACCTGGGTGCGCAACGGCTGGCTCGACTACGTGGTGCCGCAGCTCTACTGGGCGATCGGCTTCGACAAGGCCGACTACGTCAAGGTGCTGCCGTGGTGGGCGAAGCTGGTCAAGGGCACCGACGTGCAGCTCTACATCGGACAGGGCGACTACCGCGTCGGGGAGAAGGGCCCCTGGCGCGACCCCGGCCAGATCGAGAAGCAGCTCGCGCTCAACGACAAGTACGCGGTGCTCGGCAGCGTGCACTTCAGCGCCAAGCAGATCCGCGCCGACCGGCTGGGCGCGGTCAGCCGCTACCGCAAGGCGCACTATGCCGGTCCGGCACTGGTGCCGGCCATGCGGCAACTGCCCGCCGACCCGCCGTCGGCGCCGCGCCTGGTCGCCGCGCGGGACTCGGCGGTGGACTGGCAGCCGGGGGAGAAGAAGCCGGCGTCGTGGGCCCTCTACCGCGTCGACGGCGCCGCGGCGACGCTGGTGGCGACGGGCCGGGCCGGTGCGAAGGTGGTTCCGCCGGGCGCCGGCACGTACTGCCTGAGCGGGTTGGACCGCAGCGGGAACGAAGGGCCGGTCGGGCCGCCGCTGACGATCAGCCGGTGACCTTGCCGCCGGCCACCTCGAGGTGCCGGGTGGTGTGCACCGCCTCGAGCATGCGGCGGTCGTGGGTGACCAGCAGCAGCGTGCCCGGGTAGCCGGCCAGGGCGGACTCGAGCTGCTCGATGGCGGCCAGGTCGAGGTGGTTCGTCGGCTCGTCGAGCACCAGCAGGTTCACGCCGCGGGCCTGCAGCAGCGCCAGCGCCGCGCGGGTCCGCTCGCCCGGCGACAGGGTGGCGGCCGGCCGCAGCACGTGGTCGGCGCGCAGGCCGAACTTGGCCAGCAGCGTGCGCACGTCGGCGTCGTTGAACTCCGGCACCGCCGCGCCGAACGCCTCCATCAGCGGCGTGTCGCCGAGGAACAGCCCGCGCGCCTGATCGACCTCGCCGACCACCACGCCCGGGCCGAGGCTCGCGCTGCCCGCGTCCAGCGGGATGCGGCCCAGCATCGCGGCGAGCAGGGTGGTCTTGCCCGAGCCGTTGGCCCCGGTGATCGCGACCCGGTCGGCCCAGTCGATCTGCAGCGTGACCGGGCCCAGGACGAACTGGTTCCGCGTGGGCGACCCGCGGCGGACGACCGCGTCGCGCATGGTGGCCACGACCGCGCCGGCCCGGGGCGCGGCGGCGATCTCCATCCGCAGCTCCCACTCCTTGCGCGGCTCCTCGACGACCTCCATGCGCTCGATCAGCTTCTCGGTCTGCCGCGCCTTGGCCGCCTGCTTCTCGCTGGTCTCGCCGCGGAAGTGCTTGATGTGCTTGTCCGGGTCGGTGGCCTTGCGGCGGGCGTTGCGCACGCCCTTCTCCATCCAGGCCCGCTGGGTACGGGCCCGCTCGAGCAGATCCTCGCGCTTGCCCGCGTACTCCTCGAACTCCTCCCGGGCGTGCCGCCGGGCCCGCTCCCGCTCCTCGAGGTACGACGCGTATCCGCCGCCGAACAGGGAGACCCGCTGCTGCGGCAGATCCAGCTCGAGCACCTCGGTGACCGTGCGGGTGAGGAACTCGCGGTCGTGGCTGACCAGCACCACACCGGCACGCAGCCCGGTGACGAAGGTCTCGAGGCGGGCCAGGCCGTCCAGGTCGAGGTCGTTGGTCGGCTCGTCGAGCAGGAAGATGTCGTAGCGGCTGAGCAGCAGCGACGCCATCCCGGCGCGGGCCGCCTGGCCGCCGGAGAGGGCGGTCATCGGATGCTCCAGGTCGACGGCGAGGCCCAGGTCGGCGGCCACCTGCGCGGCCCGCTCGTCGAGGTCGGCCCCGCCGAGGTCCAGCCACCGCTCGAGGGCCGCGGCGTACTGGTCGCCGGCGCCGGGCTCGCTCGCGGCCAGCCGCTCGGCGGCGGTGTCCATCGCCGCCTGGGCCGGGCCGACACCGGTGCGGCGGTGCAGGAAGTCGCGGACGGTCTCGCCGGGCCGCCGGTCGCGCTCCTGGGGCAGATAGCCGACCGTCGCGGTCGGCGGGCTCAGCGTGACGGTGCCGGCCTCGGCCGGCGTCACGCCGGCGAGGGTGCGCAGCAGCGTCGTCTTGCCGGCGCCGTTGACCCCGACCAGGCCGATCACGTCGCCCGGAGCGACCACCAGGTCGAGACCGGTGAACAGGTGGCGGTCGCCGTGCCCAGCGGCGAGATTGCGGGCGATCATCGTGGCGCTCATCGCGCGGATGAGCTTATCGGCCCCGCCGAGGTCGTTGCCTGTCATATACCGGGGGTAGCTTTCGTGAGGTGACAGACGCGCCAACTTCGATCGCCCCGGACGCACCCCACGACCTTCCGCGCACCCTCGGCGAGCTGCGTGCCGCCGGGCACGAGTTCAAGACCGTCAAGGAGGAGCTGCGCGACAACCTGCTCGACCGGCTCCGCTCGGGCCGGCCGCGCTTCCCCGGCATCGTCGGCTATGACGACACCGTGCTGCCCGAGGTCGAGCGGGCGCTGCTCGCCGGCCACGACATGGTCCTGCTCGGCGAGCGGGGCCAGGGCAAGACCCGGCTGATCCGCGGCCTGGCCGGGCTGCTCGACGAGTGGACCCCGATGATCGAGGGTTCGGAGCTGCGCGAGCACCCGTACCTTCCGCTCACCCCCGCCTCGCGGCGGTTCGCCGCCGAGATGGGCGACCTGCTGCCGGTGGCTTGGCTGCACCGCTCGGAGCGGTACGGCGAGAAGCTGGCCACTCCCGACACCAGCGTCGGCGACCTGATCGGCGACGTCGACCCGATCAAGGTGGCCGAGGGCCGGGCGCTGGGCGATCCCGACACGATCCACTTCGGGCTGGTGCCGCGCACCAACCGTGGCATCTTCGCGGTCAACGAGCTGCCCGACCTCGCCGAGCGCATCCAGGTGTCGCTGCTCAACGTGCTCGAGGAGCGAGACATCCAGGTCCGCGGCTACCAGCTGCGGCTGCCGCTCGACCTGCTGCTGGTGGCCAGCG
>NZ_JBFAZH010000361.1:0-6634 GCF_040681735.1 Actinoplanes sp. NPDC051633
GCGCGTGGCCGACGGCAGTCCCCCCGTCTGCGGTCGGCCACGCTCATGCCCTCCGCCGGCGCCGCTTGGGCACCGTGAAGGAGAAATGAAACCGGCCACCTCTAACGTCGCAGCGATGAGCTTGTACGCCGATCAGTCCGGCCTGGCCGGCACAGCGCGAATGGTGGAGCGTGCGGGCGACGCCGTGGCAAAGGCCGCCGGCCACTTCGACAAGCACGGCGAGATCATCTGGATCCTCGACGGCATCATCAACCAGTTCCAGCCCGACGGTGATCAGATCCGTGCAGACGTCCTCGCCTACCTGGACAAGGCCGGGAAGGAGACCCTGCCGGCCACCGCGGACGCCATCACCCTCGCTCGCGACTACTACGTCCGCACCGACCATACGAGCGCGGAGAGATTCGACTCCACGCTGCCCGCCGTGAACGTCGCGGCGGAGGGCAAGGGAGTCTCCAGCGTGACGCCCGGCCCGGACAATCGGAACCAGACGATGTTCGAGGATGTGGTGGAGCCCGCCGATCATCTGAAGGACGTCGAGTACGACGACGACGCGTACGACATGCACTACAAGCCCAAGTGGCACGACTTCATCTCCCCGTCCACCGCGCTTCGTGACGCCATCTACGAGGTCACGGCATTCGCCGCGTGGCTGGGCATCTGCGATCGGGCCTACGACCCGTTCGAGGTGATCCTCAAGCCGCTCTGCGGCGACTGGGTGGGGATGGCCAGGGTCGGCACAGTGCTGGAGCAGGTGTCCGGTTGTCTCCGGGACGTCGGCATGAACCTGAGCATGCTGGCCTCCTGGCTGCCGACGGTGTGGGACGGCAACGCCGCGGACGCCGCGGACGCTCACCTGTACCGGTCGATCAAGTCGTTGCGGGCCGCTGCCGACTCGCTGCAGAAGATGGGCGCCGAGTATCGGAGCGCGGCTCAGGGCGCCTACGACATCGCCGACACGGTGGGCGGGCTGCTGCACGACATCGCCGACGCCGCCATCGCCGCGGCCGCCGCCGGCATGGTCGCCGGTGGGTCGGCCAGCACCGGCGTCGGTCTCCCCGTCGCCGCGCTCGCCGGCATCTTCGGCATGGCGGAGATCTGGCAGGTGTGGAACGGCGTCCGTACGGCGATGGAGTACATCGCCAAGCTGGAATCGCTCACCGCCACCCTGAAGAGCTCTGCCAACGGATTCGGCGCCGTCGACGGGGACTTCCCCCTGCCGCCTCTGCCGGCTGTCCCCGCACTGCCTGCCTGAACGACCCACCGAAAGGGCGCGGCATGAATGACACACCTCCGCAACAGCCGAGCGTCAGGGATCTCCTGTCCAAGTTCGAGCAGACGGCGGACGGCTGGCTGCTCCGCGACACCGTCGCTCGCCGCCATCGGCTGGCACGGATGATGGCCGAGCACGATGATCCCCTCGTCAGGGAGATGGGCGAGCAATTGCGCGACGGGCACGCGACTCCGCGGCGGCTGGCGTCCGTCCCCGAGTACTGGGAGACGCTGCAGCGCGGGGTCGGCCGGCTCGCCGAGACGGACCTCGCCGAGCTGGACGGCCGACTGGAGGACGCGCTGGACCGCGAACGCGGCGAGCCGGACCGCAGGCGCGGTGAGGATTAGCCGTCCACTCGGCTCTTGCGCCACTGGTGTGCGGCGAGGGCGATCAGCGCGGCGATCAGGCCGGTCCCGAGACCGATCATCATGGCGATTCCGCTGGTGTATGCACGTAGCGCAAGATCGTGCCAGGCAGGGCTGAACATGTCGGCGAAAGCGACAGCGCTTTCCGGTGGGTGGTGGCCGAGGGAGGGTCCCACGCTCCAGAGCAACTGATGGACCACCACGAGCGACAGCCCGTACAGGCCGCCGAGCATGAGGAAGTCCATGACCGGCCGGCGACTGCTCCGCACGACCGCCACCACCAGCCACACCGCGAACGGCACCAACGCGAGGAAGTAGTAGAGCAGGGAGCTCTCCGGGGCCACGATGTCCAGATCGGCCAGGACGGTGCGGGGCAGACCGAGCGCGACCAGCACCAGCATCAGCCGGGCCGGCAGGTCCGTAGCGGGAAACCGGCGATACCGGGCGGGCATCCGACGATCGGGGTGAACGTTCATCGCGCGTCTCCAAATGGGTGGCAAGCCGGGTCGTCAATGCACCATGCCCGCATCGACCCGCGAGACCATCCGTCCACGCGCGCATTGCTACGTACGCCCCGCGACGTATGGGCCTCGATGAAACCGGGATGAAGGCCGGGCGTGTCACGCTGGACCACTGTCGACATCGGACAGTTTCGCGCCGCATCTCCGCGCGTCGTGTGACCACCAGGAGAAAGAGGGACCTCATGTACCTGTCACGGCGCACGGCGATCGGCACGGTGGCGGCGGCTGCCGTGGCATCCGCGATCGGCCCGTCCGGCCCGTCCTGGGCCGGCGGAGCGATCGCACCCATCCCGGTGATCTACGACAGCGACCTGGACTTCGACGACGCCTCCACGCTGGCCTATCTGTGCGAGGAGCACAAACTCGGCCGCATCGACCTGCGAGCCGTCACCGTGGCGAACAACGGTTTCGGCCGGCCGGGCCGCACCCTGCGGCACGCGTTGAGCGTCCTGGAGCAGTGCGGGTTGCCGTGGATTCCCGTCGCCGAGGGCGCGACGGGGGAAGGCCGGAACCCCGCGCCGCCAGAGCTGGTCACGACGATCGAGAACGTCCTGAGCGGGTCACTCGGCGACGGTGACCGTCCGCCACACCAGGCACCGTTGAGCGCGCGAGATCTCTTGGTCCGCGCCGTTCTCTCGTCGGCGCGCCCGGTCACCGTCGTGGCCACCGGTCCGCTCACGAATGTGGCGGCGGCGCTGCGCGTTCGCGGTGTGGCGATGAGGATCGGGCGAATCCAACTCATGGGAGGTGCTCTTTATGTGCCGGGCAACCTCTACGGGTCGGCACTGCCCGGCTTCGACAACTCCCAGGAATTCAACATGTGGCTGGATCCGGCGTCGGCGCGGGAGGTCCTCCGCAGGGCCCGGCCCGGAAGTGTCCACATGGTTCCTTTAGACGCCACCGCCTCGACGCCGATCACGCATGGTTTCGTTGCGCGCCTGGGGGCGGACCAGGTCTCCCCCGGTGCCCGGATCACCCATCGCATCGTCACCCACCCCGACATGGCCGCATTGATCGATCTGGGCATCATGTACTGGTGGGACGCGCTGGCCGCGGTGTCGGCCGTCCACGACGACGGCACGATCACCACATTCGAGTCGAGGAAAGTCGACGTGGTGCAGGACGGCGAGCAGTGCGGACGCACGATCGTCACGCCGAGCGGATCGCGGATCCGAGCCGCTCTGAGTGCCGACGCCGGTGCGTTCGAGCAGCGTTTCATCGACTCACTCAACGGTCGCCGTTGATCCCGGACCTTCGTCATACCGCGGTCCTGACGTCGACCGCGTCCCGGGTGGCTGGTGCCGAGCTGTCGTGGCCGGACGGCGTCCTGCGGCGGCTCCGCACTTTCCGCACCGCCCACCGCACCGCGACGAGCACAACCAGGCCGCCGACGCCGTACAGCAGGGGCAGAAGCATGGCCGGCCAGGGCCATCCCGGCCCGGTGACGCCGTCGAGGTCGGACGGCGGGTACTCCAGGGTCTTGGCCCGCCATCGGGCGGTCGGGACGTCGATGGTACGGGCCATGTCCCGCAGCACCGCGTCGAAGGCGAAGCCCGGTCCGGCGTGCGGGAACTCCGGGACGATGTGCAGCACGTCGCGGGAGCGAGCGTCCAGGGCGGTCCGTCGCACCCGCGCCGCGTCAGCCCCCGGAACGATCAGCCGGTCCAGATCCCGCTCGGCGAAGGCGTCACCGCGCGGGACGAAGATCAGGCCGTGCCGCGACCGGATGGGCGCCGTCGCCCCCGCGCTGATCGCCCTGGTCCGTGCGGCATACGCGGCCTCGGTGTACGACCCGAAGATCGAGGCCAGCTCGAGCTCTCCCACGCCGTCGGTCAGGATCACCCCGATTGTGGGTCTGGGTCGGAAGGTCAGGTTGATGCCGGCGATGGTGTCGGACAATCCGAAGCTGGACGATGGCAGTGGTGCCGGACCGCCCGCCGAATAGTGTCGCCACCCCACCGCGGCAGCTGCTCTGGCGGCGGCTTGCGTGCCCAGCATGCGCTCGATGACCCTCAACGAGCCGTCGATGCCGGAGAGCACTCCGCCGGTGGTGATGATGTCTCCATCGTCGACGTACCGTGTGCCTCGTTGCCAATGCACATCCGGGTATGCCTCGCCCAGCGCCCCGAGCCGGAACCAGTGCGAGGTCGCGTCACGGCCGTCGAGCAGTCCGGCCGAAGCCAGCACCTCGGCTCCGATGCACACGCCGAGCACCAGAGTCCCCCGCTGCGCCTGCCGCGCCAGCCAGTTCCGCACCGGAGCGCTCACGGCCTGCTCGGCCGCGGGCATCTGCGGCACGACGACGACATCGGGTGCTTTCCCGGCGAGTCGTCCGTCCAGGGCCGCGAGGCTGAAGTCGGGAACGATGTCCAGTCCACCGAGCAATGTCACCCGCTTGCGTTCCGGCGCGGCGGTGTAGAGGTTGAACGCACCGGTGGCTGCGAACGTCTCGTACGGTCCCAGCGCGTCCCCCACATGGGCACCCTGGTTACTCAGGAGAATCACCACGGTGCGCTTGGCCGGATCATGGGGAGCCGGCGTCGCGTCGCGCACCGAGGCCGGAACCGTCGTGTCGGTGGCGGGTTCGTACAGCGTGTGCAGGTACGACGTCGCGTTTCTGACGCCCACCACGAGCGGCGGCGTCAGCACGGCGAGAATGACCACGCCTACGCGCAGCAGTGTCCGTGGCCACCGCCGTCCGGGCGAGCCGCCCGGCAGCGGGCTCTTGCGGAAGGCCATCGTCTCCTCCATCGCATCGGGTCGGATGCCGCCAGTCTGTTGGCGAGGAGATCCATCCGGCCAGTGACAGCGGCACGACCTCGGCCTGCAGATTGCACATGGAGCTGATCTACAGGTGCGGGCGGCGAGAGCCGCGTCCAGCACTTCTTCGTTCGTCTGAAGCTTGGGTCGTCCCACGCTTAGGAGAACATGCTCGACCATTTCGGCGTCCGAGAGGAGAACTGGCGGGACGCCACCGCCCAGGAGCCACACTTCGCTATCTCCGAGTCTCCTCGATTCGTCGGACGCGCCGTCGCCGCCCTGGCCGGCGACCCCCGACGCGCGCGGTGGAACGGCATGTCGCTGTCCAGCGGCGACCTCGCGAAGGAGTACGGATTCACAGATCTGGACGGCTCGCAGCCGGACGCGTGAAGGTACTTCCCGGAGGTCCAAAGTGCTGGGAATCCGGCCGACACCACCGGCTACCGCTGATCGACCCGGTGGCGCCTACGAGACGAGTGAGCGCAGCCGGTCGGGGTCGGCGATGATGTCGATGGCCACAACCTTGTCCGCGGCGACGGTGAAGCTCATGAGCGCCGTCGGCCGACCGTCCGCGGTGCTGAGCAGCCCGGCGGCTCCGTTGACGAGCACCGGCTCCGATGCGTACGCGAAGTGGGCGAAGGTGAGCGCCTGCCCGGCCACCGCCGCGGCACCGCGGATCGTCGTGAGGGTGGTGCCACGGTCGGCTAGCAGCAGCACATCGGGGTGCAGCACGCGGACGAGGGCCTCGAAGTCGCCGGCCCGGGTAGCGGCCATGAAGGCCTCGACGACACGGCGCTGCCGAGGCAGATCCTTCTCAGGTGCGGGCACGTCCTGGACCCGGCGGCGGGCTCGGCTGGCCAGCTGCTTGGCCGCGGACGGGGAACGCTCCAAGATGGAGGCGATGTCCTCGAAGGGCACACCGCTCTCAGATGGGGTCGGTGCGCCTGGAACCGTTCTGCGAGAAATTCCTGTGTCGCCACTGAAACCTTCCTCCGCCGCCGCCCGTCAGAGCGGTGTAGCCAGGCGAGACCGCAAGGGAGAGGGTACCCATGGATGCAAGCAGGAAGATCGCCGTAGCGGGAGCGACCGGACGCGTCGGCCGTCACGTGGTCGACGTGTTGACCGCGGCCGGACACGAGGTCGTCGCGATGTCCCGGTCCACCGGGGTGGACGTGATCACAGGCAAGGGACTGGCGCAGGCGCTGACCGGCGTGGAGTGCGTGATCGACACCGCAACGGGGCCGTCACCGGAGCGGTCGACGGCCACCGAGTTCTTCACCACGGCCGCCGCCAACCTGCACAAGGCCGGCGAACAGGCAGGCGTGCAGCGGATGGTCGTGGTTTCGATCATCGGCATCGACAGGTTCACCGCCGGCTACAACGCGGCGAAGCTCGCCCACGAGCAGGCCGCGTTGTCCGGCCCGGTCCCGGTCCGGATCCTGCGCGCGGCGCAGTTCCACGAGTTCGTCGCCGAGCTGGTCGACTGGGGCCGGCGGGGCGAAGTCACCCACGTACCGAGGATGCGAACGCAGTTGGTGGCTGCCCGTACCGTCGCCGAGGCCCTCGCCGGCCTTGCGGTCGCCGCCGAGCCGGCGCCGAGCGGCGCGCCCATCCCGGAGATCGCCGGTCCACGACCGGAGAACCTGGACGAGATGGCGGCCCTGCACCTCGCGCGGCGTGGCGACCCGACCAGGGTGGAAGGTGTCAGCGACCCGAAC
>NZ_JBFAZH010000362.1:0-6631 GCF_040681735.1 Actinoplanes sp. NPDC051633
CGGCGAGGCCCGCGCGGCGGGGCTGGCGCATTATGCGGAGTCGGCCGGCGTGGACCTGCCGGCGTCGTTCGCGTACGGCGACTCGTACTCCGACCGCCCGCTGCTCGAGGCGGTCGGCAACCCGGTCGCGGTCAACCCCGACCCGCGCCTCTACCGGCACGCCCGGAGCAAGCGGTGGGCGCTGGCCGACTGGTCGGCGCACACCATGGGCGCGGTCGACACGCTGATGGAGACGGTGGACTGGTGAACACGGCTCTGGAATACCACCGCTCCCCCGGCCGGTACTTCGCCGGCCGGGTGGTCACCGGCACCAAGCTCGGCGGCCGCATGTCGGGCACCGTCGCGTCCAACCTCGCGCCGCTGCGGCTGGCCGACCGCAAGGCGCCGCCGCTGCCCGGCGCGGGTTGGACCCGCGTGCGTACCCATCTCTCCGGCATCTGCGGCTCCGACCTGAGCCTGCTGACCGGGCGCAACTCGCCCTACCTGTCGCCGCTGGTGTCGTTCCCGTTCGTGCCCGGCCACGAGGTGGTCGGCGAGACCCTCGACGATCTTGACGACCTGCCGGCCGGCACCCGCATCGTCATCGACCCGGTGCTCGGCTGTGCGCCGCGCGGCCTGCCGGAATGCCGATGGTGCGCGGTCGGGCAGCACAGCCGCTGCGACAACATCACCACCGGCGGTCTCGAGCCCGGCATCCAGACCGGCTTCTGCACCGACACCGGCGGCGGCTGGAGCCGGCAGTTCGTCGCCCACCGCTCGCAGCTGCACGCGGTGCCGGACGACCTGGACGAGACCCGGGCGGTGCTGGTCGAGCCGCTGGCCTGCGCGATCCACGCGGTCCGCCGCGCGAACGTGCCGGCCGACGCCACCGTGCTGGTGGTCGGCGTGGGCACCGTCGGGCTGCTCACCGTGCTGGCGCTGCGGGAGTTCACCCAGGCCGGCCCGATCGTGGTCATCGGCAAGTACCCGCGGCAGCGCGACCGGGCGCGGGAGCTGGGCGCCACCGAGGTGATCGAGTCGGAGCGGGCGTTGCGGGCGCTGCGCCGCAAGACCGGCGGCTTCGTGGTCAAGCCGGAGCGCGGCGAGGAGTTCCTGCTGGGCGGCGCGGACGTGGCGTTCGACTGCACGTCCGGCTCGGGCATGACGCTGGCCACCTGCGCGGTCCGGGCGGGCGGCACGGTGGTGATGGCCGGCATGCCGAACGCCGGTGCCGATCTCACCCCGGTGTGGTTCCGTGAGCTGACCGTCGTGGGTGGATACGCGTCGGGCAGCGGAGACTTCCCGGACGCCATCGGGCTCGCCGGGTCGGCGCCGCTGGGTGGTTACGTCGATGCGGTGTACCCGCTGCACCGGTGGTCGGAGGCGGTCCAGCACGCGACATCGGCGGGATCGCTGGGTTCGACGAAGGTCGTCTTCGATCCGAGGCATGACTGATGACGACCACGATGATTGATGAAGAGGGAGTTCGATGAGCCGGCCCGGTTTCGTGCTGGAGGTGGACGAGCGTACGCCCGCGCTGCTGATGCACGAGGGTGAGGGCTTCCGTCTGGAGAAGCTGCCGCTGGGCAGCCGCGTGATCTATCCGCCGGAGTCGCTGCCCGGCTTCCGCGACGTGGACGCCGAGATCCGGCGGGCGCTGGACGCCCCGGTGGGCCGGCCGCCGCTGCGCGAGCTGCTGTTCGCCGGGATGCGGCTGACCATCGTCTTCGACGACCTGTCGCTGCCGCTGCCGCCGATGCAGACCCCGGACGTGCGCCAGCGGATCATCGAGCAGGTGCTGGAGCTGGCCGCTTCCGCGGGCGTCGACGACGTCGAGCTGATCGCCGGCAACGCGCTGCACCGCCGGATGACCCCGGCCGAGCTGAAGCGGACCGTCGGCGAGCGGGTCTACCGGTCGTTCTTCCCCGACCACCTGAAGAACCACGACGCCGAGGACAAGGCCAACCTCACCGAGATCGGCCACACGAAGCACGGCGAGGTGGTGGAGATCAACCGCCGTGCGGCGGAGAGCGACCTCATCGTGTACGTGAACATCACGCTGACGCCGATGAGCGGCGGCCCGAAGTCGGTGTCGGTCGGTCTCGCCTCGTACCGCAGCCTGAAGAACCACCACAACGTGCACACCCTGCGGCACTCGAAGTCCTTCAACGACCCGCCGAACTCGGCGATGCACCACTCCTACAACCGGATGGCCGCGCTCCTCGTGGAGGAGAACGTCAACATCTTCCAGATCGAGACGACGGTCAACAACAGCCTGTTCCCCAAGCAGATGGACTTCCTTAACAAGCGGGAATGGGAGTGGAACCTCAAGGACCAGGCGTCGTTTCTGGCCGTACGCCGGGCCAACGAGCTCGTGCCACCGGCCCGCCGCCGGCAGATCTGGCACCGCACCGCCGCGCCGTACGGCATCACGTCGGTGACCGCGGGCGCGCCGGAGGAGGTGCACCCGATCACCCTGAAGAACGTGCTGCGCCAGCAGCTGACCGAGGTGAACGGGCCGTCCGACATCGGCATCTGGGGGCTGCCGTACATCTGCCCCTACAACGTCAACTCGATCATGAACCCGATCCTGGTGATGAGCCTGGGCCTCGGATACTTCTTCAACATGTACCAGAACCAGCCGATCGTCCGGCCGGGCGGCGTGGGGATCTTCTACCACCCGGTGCGCAACGAGTTCCAGTCGGTGCACCACCCCAGCTACATCGACTTCTTCGAGGAGGTGCTCGCCGAGACCACCGACCCGGTGGCCATCGAGACGAAGTTCGAGGAGCAGTTCGCCACCGACCCGTGGTACATCCACCTGTACCGCAACAGTTACGCCTACCACGGCGTGCACCCGCTCTACATGTGGTACTGGGGCGCGCACGCGCTGGAGCACCTGGGTGACGTCATCTTCGTCGGCGGCGACCGCAAGACCACCGCGCGGATGGGCTTCCGGTCGGCGTCCTCTCTGGAGGATGCGCTGGAGATGGCGCGCGAGCGGGTCGGCGGGAGCCCGACGATCACGTACCACCACACGCCACCGGTCGCGATGGCGGACGTGCGATGAAGCGGCGCCTGCTCGGCGGGTTCCTGGACGACCTGCGGATGGTCCGCCAGTCGCGCGACGCGCAGGGCAGGGCGCGGACCCCGCGCTCGGCGCTGGTGCACGCCGACCCGGTGCGGCGCACCGGGTTCGAGACGGCGTGGGCGCGTACGCCGACCGCACGGGCCGCCCGCAAGGTGTTACAGACCGGGCTGCTCAAGCCGGTCGTGTGGACCCAGACGAGCCCGCGCATCGAGGGCCTGGACCACATCGAGCACCTGCAGGGCCCGGTGGTCTTCGTGGCCAACCACAGCAGCCATCTCGACGCGCCGCTGATCATCGGCTCGGTGCCCACCCGGTTGCGGCAGCGGCTGGCGGTCGGCGCGGCGGCGGACTACTTCTTCGACGCCAAGTGGCGGGCGATCATCACCACGCTCATCTTCAACGCGTTCCCGATCGAGCGCCGCGGCTCCGACCGGCGCCGCAGCCTCGCGCCGCAGTTGCTGGGGCGGGGCTGGAACCTGCTGCTCTTCCCGGAGGGCACGCGCAGCGAGGACGGCTGGATGGGCCAGGTGCGGCTCGGGCCGGCGCACCTCTGCGTCCAGCGCCAGGTGCCGATGGTGCCGGTGATCCTGCGCGGCACGTACGCCGCGATGCCGCGCGCCCGCAACTGGCCGATGCCGGGCCGGCAGCGCGTCATCGTCCGATACGGCCGGCCGCTGTTCCCCGAGGAGAACGAGGGCGCGCGGGCCCTGCACCAGCGGATGATCCAGGCGATGGCCCGGCTGTGGGCGGAGGACGAGCTGGGCTGGTACGGCTCGCTGCGCGCCCAGGCGAAGGGCGAGCTGGCCCTGCCGTCGGGGCCCCGGGAGATCACCGCCGACGGCTCCGCCGGCGACGTGGTGCCGACCGGCTCATGGCGCCGCACCTGGGAGGCGAGCCGCCCGGTCCCGAAGGAGACCAGACACTCCGGCGTCTGGGACAACTAGCCGGCGGTCGCAAGCGAAAAGTGGTAGCACAGCGGGCCATCCGAGGGTCGGATGCCCTTCTGGGCTACCACTCCAGGCGGTTGACGCCGCCCTCGGACCGTACGCGCACCGGTGCGCCGATCGGCTCGCCGGTCGACAGGACGTCGGGATCGGCGTTCGCGACGAAGCGGCGGCCGTCGGCGGTCAGGCGGCCGATCACGATGCCGGTCCGCGTGCCGTCGCGGTCGTGCTTCACCGTGTACGTCTGGACGGTCGCCGCGCCGGACGCCTCGACCGCGTGGCCCGGCGCCGGCCACGAGTCCACCTCGGACTGCAGCTTCCCGCTGCCGTCCGGCACCCAGTCACGCTGGATCGTGGTGTAGACGCCGGCCGAGTACGCGCTCATGACGCCGCCGTTCGCGCCCACCAGGCCGAAGCTGCCGGGCGCCCGGCGGGCCCGGCGCACGGTCTCGGCGATGGCGTGCATCGAGTAGTTGTTGCCCGGCCCGCCGAAGAACGGCAGCCCGCCGGTCACGGTGAGCCCGCGCGGATCGTCCGGCGACAGGCCGAATGCGTCCGCGATGGCGAACACCGGCGCCGGGAAGCAGCTGTACAGGTCGAGCGTGGCGAGGTCGCCGATCCCGGCGCCGGCCATCTCGAGGGCGTGCCGGACGGCCATCGCGGCGGCCGGGCTCGTGGACAGGTCGGCGCGCTCCAGCAGCTCCCGCTCGCGCAGGTCGGCGTGACCGGCCAGGAGGACCTGCCGGGCCGGCGGAATCCCGAACCGGCCGGCCGCGTGCGCCGACATGAGCAGCACGGCGGCGCCCTGGTTCACCTTCTCCCGCGCCACGACGTAGCGCGTGTACGGGTCGGCGATCGGCCGGTTCGCGGCGGTCGGGACGGTCAGCTCGGCGGCGGTGCGCTCGACCGGCGCGGCGGCGTGCGGGTGGGCCGCCGCGACCCGGGTGAACGGCGCGAACAGCCGGCCGATCTCCGCCGCGTACTCGGCGCGGCTCAGACCCAGGCGGGCCCGGCGGGCGTTGTCGATCATGGCGTACTGGACCGGGGCGCCGACCATGCCGTGCGCGGTCAGGTGCGGTGTGCGTACCCCGCGCAGGTCGGATCCGCGCTCCTCGAGGTCGCCGTCGGCGTGTTCGGTCCAGTCGGGCCGGTCCTCGGCGCCGGCGTACCGCGCGGCCGTGGACATCGCCTCGCCGCCGAAGAGCAGCACCACCTCGGCGTCGCCGGCCGCGATCGTCGCGGCGAGTTCGTTGACCAGTTGCTGAGGGCCCTGCCCGCCGGGGGCCGCGAGGATCGCCCGGCGCGGGCGCGCCCCGATCCGGGCGGCCACCGACCGCGGATAGTTGCCGGACCGTCCCAGCGGCGCGGTCGCGCCCGGGATGCTGATCTCGAACTGCGGCACCCCGGCGACCGTGTCGATGACCGCGGCGAGGATGCCGGCCGGCAGCCCGGTGTCCACGAGCGCCTCGCGCGCGGCGTCGGCGGCCAGGTCGACCGGGGACCGGCGCCGGTAGCCCGGCCCGTCCAGGCGCTCCGAGACCTCGCCGACGCCGACGATGACCGGCGTCCGCCTACGCACGAGCCTTCTCGGCGAGCCCGGCGATGGTCCGTGCGCAGTCGGCGGCCATCTGCCGCGTGATCTCCCCCGCCGGCCGGATGCCCTCGAAGGATCCGACCACCTGACCGACGAAGAACGACTCGAGCTCCAGGGCGCCCTCGTGACCGGCCTGCGCCGCCGCGTCGATGCGCTGCCACGCCTCGTTGACCAGCATCGACTGCAACGGCATGGGGAGCGTGGCGGGGCTTCCCGCCGCCTCCCACTCGTCGTGCCAGGCGGTGCGCAGCTGCCGGGCCGGCTTGCCCGTGCGGCTACGCGAGCGCAGCGTGTCACCGCTGCCCGCGGCCAGGAACTTGGACTTCACCGCCTGCACCGCGACGTCCTCGGCGCTGGACAGCCACACCGAGCCGCACCACACCCCGGCCGCGCCCAGGGCCAGGGCCGCGGCCATCTGGCGGCCGTCCGCGATGCCGCCCGCGGCCAGCACCGGACGCGCGCCGGCGATGTCGACGATCTCCGGGGTGAGCACCATGGTCGCGATGCTGCCGGTGTGGCCGCCCGCCTCGGTGCCCTGCGCGATCAGCAGGTCGACGCCGGCCTCCAGCTGACGGTGTGCGTGTTTCGCCTGCCCGACCAGCGAGGCGACCACCACACCGGCGGCCTTGCTGCGAGTGACCAGCTCGGGCGGCGGCGTGCCCAGGGCGTTGGCGATCAGCGCGATGCGGTGCTGGAACGCCACCTCGAGCAGGGCCATCGCGCCGCGCGGGTTGATCGCGGCGGCGATCTCGTCGCGGTCCTCGACGTGCTCCAGCACCGGGACGTCGTAGCGGGCCAGCAGGTCGTCGACGAACGCGAAGTGCTCGGCCGGGATCTGCGCGCGCAGGCCGGCGATCAGGTCGTCGGAGTCGCTGCCGGCGAACTTGCCGGGCACGATCAGGTCGACGCCGTACGGCCGGTCGCCGACCTGATCCTCGATCCAGCTGAGCTGGGCGTCCTAAAATCGTCAACTCAAGAAAATTTAGCAGAAAAGGCTTATGTAACAGTAAGAACAATTCAAAG
>NZ_JBFAZH010000363.1:0-6605 GCF_040681735.1 Actinoplanes sp. NPDC051633
ACGCCGTCGGCGTCGATCGAGAGGAAGCCGCCGGACACCTCGTAGGTCAGCTGCTCACCACCGGCGAGCTTGACGCGCACCTGCGAGGGCTCCTTGAGCAGACCCAGCAGCGGCGCGTGGCCGGGCAGAACGCCGATCTCACCCTCGGTCGTGCGGGCGACGAGCATCTCGGCATCGCCGGTCCACACCTTCTCCTCGACGGCGACGACCTGGACGTGCAGCTGGTTGGCCACGCGGTCTCCTCAGCTAGACGGGTGAGCCCTGATGGGTGAAAGTCTAGACGGCGTCAGGACTTGTTGATGAACTCGGGGTGCTCCAGCAGGAAGTTGGCCACCGTGCCCTCGTTCACCGACGTGAAGAACTCGTCGGCGGTCGGGTCCAGCTGCTCGCCGCGATAGGAGCCGTTGACCATCAGCCCGCGCCCGGGCAGCTTGATCGTCGTCATGTTGGCCGGCTTGACGTTTTTCAGCGCCAGGCCCCAGTCGACCACGTTGTGCCCGTTGCCGTCGAAGATCAGCGCCTTGCCGGCCGCCCGCAACACCTTGTCGAGCTTGCCGGGGTTGGTCACCACGTCCTTGCTCAGCGCCTGCTGGGCCATCGCCTTGATGAACTGCTGCTGGTGGCGCTGCCGGTCGTAGTCGCTCTTGGGCAGGCCGTACCGCTGCCGGACGTAGTCCAGCGCCTCCCAGCCCTCCAGGTGCTGCGGCGTGCTGCTCTTCTTGTACGTCTTCTGCGGACCGGTGTACGGGTGCTCGCAGTTGGAACCCACCGGGCATCGGCCGGATCGGGGCCGCGGGGAGCCGTCCGGCGCCAGGTGCTCACTCTTGACGTTCTGGTCGATGGGCATGGTCACGCCGCCCATGGCGTCCACGATCTTGCGGAACCCGCCGAAGTTGATGATCGCGCCGGCGTCGAAGGTCTTGATGCCGGTGAGCTTGCCGACCGTCTTGGCCAGGAGGCTGAAGCCCTGCGGCACGTCGTGCTTGCCGTTGCCGATCGAGCTGCCGTACGACATCGCGGCATTGATCTTGGCGCGCCCGCCGCGGAACCCCGTCTTCTCGAACGCCGGGATGTCCACCACCAGGTCGCGCGGGATGGAGAAGAGATAGGCCTCGTCCATGCTCGCCGGCACGTGCACGACGATGATCGAGTCGGAGAGCGGGGCGGTCGTGTCGTTGCGCGGGTCGATGCCGACCAGCAGGATGTTGACCGGGCCCTTGATGTCGCTCTTCACCTCTTTGGCGGCGCCGTTGGCGGCATCGCCGAACAGGTTCTTCTCATCCACCGCACCCGCGTACCGCGAGACCAGGACCTGGCTTGTGACCAGCGTGCCGCCACTGATGACCATGAGGATGCAGCCGAAGATGGCACAGAGCCGCGCCCACAGCGGGGCCTTACGGCCCGTCCGGATCTTGCCTTTCGCCACCTGATCTCCCTGGTCAACGACACGCCGTCCACAGCCCGCCACGCCCCCGCCCGCGACGACGGAAGCGTAGCCGACGAACCTGAAACCCACTCAGACACGAGAGCCGCGCTGGGTGCATACCCAGCGCGGCCCACGATGATAGCCGATATCAGCCCTTCATCAGCTCGTGCGCATTCTTCTCCAGGTCCTCGAGGCCGCCGCACATGAAGAAGGCCTGCTCGGGGTAGTTGTCGAACTCCCCCTCAGCGATCTTCTTGAATGCCTCGATGGTCTCCTTGAGCGGGACCGTCGAGCCCGGGACGCCGGTGAACTGCTCGGCGGCGTACGTGTTCTGCGAGAGGAAGCGCTCGATGCGGCGAGCCCGCTGCACCGTGACCTTGTCCTCCTCGGAGAGCTCGTCCATGCCGAGGATGGCGATGATGTCCTGCAGGTCCTTGTACTTCTGCAGGATCCGCTGCACCTCACGGGCGACCGCGTAGTGCTCGGCGCCCACGTACTCCGGCGCCAGGATCCGCGAGCTGGAGGCCAGCGGGTCCACGGCCGGGTAGATGCCCTTGTCGGAGATCGACCGCTCGAGGTTCGTGGTCGCGTCCAGGTGGGCGAACGTGGTGGCCGGCGCCGGGTCGGTGTAGTCGTCGGCGGGCACGTAGATCGCCTGCAGCGAGGTGATCGCCTTGCCGCGGACCGAGGTGATGCGCTCCTGCAGCTCGCCCATCTCGTCGGCCAGGGTGGGCTGGTAACCCACCGCGGACGGCATGCGGCCGAGCAGCGTGGACACCTCGGAGCCGGCCTGGGTGAACCGGAAGATGTTGTCGATGAAGAGCAGCACCTCCTGGTTCTGGACGTCCCGGAAGTACTCCGCCATGGTCAGCGCGCTCAGCGCGACCCGCAGGCGGGTGCCCGGCGGCTCGTCCATCTGACCGAAGACCAGCGCGGTCTTGTCGAGCACGCCACCCTCGGCCATCTCCAGGATGAGGTCGTTGCCCTCGCGGGTGCGCTCGCCGACGCCGGCGAACACCGAGGTGCCGCCGAAGTTCCGGGCGACCCGGATGATCATTTCCTGGATCAGCACGGTCTTGCCGACACCCGCACCGCCGAACAGGCCGATCTTGCCGCCGCGCACGTACGGCGCGAGCAGGTCGAGCACCTTGATGCCGGTCTCCAGCATCTCGGTCTTCGGCTCGAGGTCCGCGAACGCCGGGGGCTTGCGGTGGATCGCCCAGCGCTCCTGGATGTCCAGGGAGTCCGGGTCGGCGTTCAGCACCTCGCCGAGGGCGTTGAACACGTGGCCCTTGGTGACGTCGCCGACCGGCACCGAGATGGCCGCACCGGTGTCGCGCACCTCCGCGCCCCGGACCAGGCCGTCGGTGGGCTGCATCGAGATGGCGCGGACCAGGTTGTCGCCCAGGTGCTGGGCGATCTCCAGGGTCAGCGTCTTCGTGCCGCCGGACAGCGTGACGTCCACGTGCAGGGCGTTGAAGATCTCGGGCATCTGGTCGCGCGGGAACTCGGCGTCGACGACCGGGCCGATGACCCGGACGACGCGGCCGACGCCGGTCTCCGTCTTGGTGGGCTCAGCAACAGCAGTCATCATCCATCACTTCCCGACGTGGACAGCGCCTCGACGCCGCCGACGATCTCACTGATTTCCTGGGTGATCGCAGCCTGCCGCGCGGAGTTCATCTCGCGCGTGTAGCGCTTGAGCAGGTCGTCCGCGTTGTCCGATGCGCTCTTCATCGCCCGCCGCCGCGACGCCGACTCGCTGGCCGCCGAGTCCAGCAACGCCGCGTAGATCCGCGTGTTGAGGTATTTCGGCAGCAGCGCGTCGAGCAGCTCGTCGGCCTCCGGCTCGAACTCGTACGCCGGGCGCAGACCCGGCTCGCGCTCACGCTCCTCGACCTGCATCGGCGCCAAGAAGTGCGCCTCGGCGGACTGCGTCATGAGCGACTTGAACTGGGTGCTCACGATGTGCAGCTCGTCGACGCCCTCGATGCCGTCCGGGCCGTGCTGCTCCTCGGTGTCGTCGGTGCCGGCCACGAAGGCCTCGAGCAGCGACTCGCCGACCCGCCGGGCGTCCTCGAAGCTGGGCCGCTCCGAGAAGCCGGTCCAGCTTGCCGCGATCGGCCGGTTGCGGAACCGGTAGTAGCCGACGCCCTTGCGGCCGATCACGTACAGCGCCACGTCCTTGCCGTCCGCGCGCAGCCGGGAGATCAGCTGCTCACAGGTGCGGATCGCGTTGGCGTTGTAGGCGCCGGCCAGGCCGCGGTCGCTGGTGATCAGCAGGACGCCCGCCCGGCGCACCTGCTCGCGCGCCTTGAGCAGCGGGTTGTCGACCGACGCGTTGGACGCCAGAGCGGTCAGGACACCGGTGATCGCCTGCGCGTACGGCTTGGAGGCGGCCACCCGTTCCTGCGCCTTGGCGATGCGGCTGGTCGCCACCAGCTCCTGCGCCTTGGCGATCTTCTTGGTCGACTTGACGGTGCGGATGCGCCGCCGCAGGGCCTGTACCTGACCGGCCATGACTAGCTCTCGTCCTGCTGGGCCGGGCGGCGGACCTCGCGGGTCACCGTCTCGTGCGTCTCGCGGCCCTCCTCGAGCGCCTCGGCGTCGGCCTCGTGGAGCTTGATGCCGGTGTCGCCCTGCTTGAAGAGCTCCTTGAACTCGTTCAGGCCGGACTGCAGCGTCTCCACGTTGTCGTCGGTCAGCTGACCGGTCGACTCGATGCTGGTGAGCACCTCGCTGCGGTGCCGCTTGAGCCACTCGAGCATCTCCTGCTCGAAGCGGCGGACGTCGCCGACCGGCACGTCGTCCATCTGGCCGGTGGTGCCGGCCCAGATCACGATCGTCTCGTCGACCACCGAGTACGGCGAGTACTGCGGCTGCTTGAGCAGCTCGACCAGCCGGATGCCCTTCTCCAGCTGGGCCCGCGACGCCTTGTCCAGGTCGGAGGCGAAGGCCGAGAACGCCTCCAGCTCACGGAACTGGGCCAGGTCGAGCCGGAGCCGGCCGGACACCCGACGCATCGCCTTGACCTGCGCCGAGCCGCCGACCCGCGACACCGAGGTGCCGACGTTGATGGCCGGGCGCACACCCGAGGCGAAGAGGTCGCCCTCGAGGAAGATCTGGCCGTCGGTGATCGAGATGACGTTGGTCGGGATGTACGCCGAGATGTCGCTGGCCTTGGTCTCGATCAGCGGCAGGCCGGTCATCGAGCCGCCACCCAGCTCGTCGGAGAGCTTGGCGCAGCGCTCCAGCAGCCGGGAGTGCAGGTAGAAGACGTCACCGGGGTACGCCTCGCGGCCCGGCGGGCGGCGCAGCAGCAGCGACACCGCGCGGTACGCCTCGGCCTGCTTGGTGAGGTCGTCGAACACGATCAGCACGTGCTTGCCGTTGTACATCCAGTGCTGCCCGATGGACGAGCCGGTGTACGGCGCGATGTACTTGAAGCCGGCCGGGTCGGACGCCGGGGAGGCCACGATCGTCGTGTACTCCAGCGCGCCCTGCTCCTCCAGCGTGCCGCGGATGCTGGCGATGGTGGAGGCCTTCTGCCCGATCGCCACGTAGATGCAGCGGACCTGCTTCTTCGGGTCGCCGGACTGCCAGTTGGAGCGCTGGTTGATGATCGTGTCGAGCGCGACCGTGGTCTTGCCGGTCTTGCGGTCACCGATGATCAGCTGGCGCTGGCCGCGGCCGATCGGCGTCATGGCGTCGATCGCCTTGATGCCGGTCTGCAGCGGCTCCTTCACCGGCTGCCGCGCCATCACGTTCGGCGCCTGCAGCTCGAGCTCGCAGAAGCCTTCGTTCTCGATCTCGCCCCGGTCGTCGATCGGCTCACCGAGCGCGTTCACCACGCGGCCCAGGTAGGCGTCTCCGATCGGCACCGAGAGGACGCGGCCGGTGCGCTTGACCTGCTGCCCCTCCTGGATACCGGTGAAGTCGCCCAGCACCACGACGCCGATCTCGCGGATGTCCAGGTTCAGGGCGACACCGAGGGTGCCGTCCTCGAACTCGAGCAGTTCGTTCGTCATCGTCGAGGGCAGACCCTCGACGTGCGCGATGCCGTCGCCCGCATCGGAGACGATGCCGACCTCCTCGCGGGAGACCTCGGGCGAATAGGACGAGACGTAGCGCTCTAGCGCCCCCCGGATCTCGTCCGAGGAGATGGTCAGCTCGGCCATCCTCTGCCTTCTCTACTCAGCTCGGGACGTCGCCGCCACCGAGGGGCTGTTGCAAAAAATGAAACTACTTGGCGAACGCCTGCTTGGCCTCGTTGAGCCGCCGCAGGATCGTGCCGTCGTAGAGGTCGGAGCCGACCCGGACGCTGACGCCGCCGATCACCGTGGGATCGACGTCGATCTTCAGCGAGACCTGACGGCCGTAGAGTTCGGACAGTTTGTAGGCGAGACGCTGCTCATCGGCGTCGCTGAGCGGCTTGGCCACGGTCACGTACGCCACCTCGCGGTCGCGTTTCGCAGCGGTGAGCTCGACCAGCCGGGTCAACGAGAACTCGAACCCGCGACCGCCGAACCCCTCGAGCGCCACCTCGACCAGCCGCAGCGTGGCCGGCTGGGACTTGCCCTTCAGCAGGTCCTCCACCAGCTTAACCCGCCGTGCGGTCGACGCGCCGGGATCACTGAGGGTGACCGCCAGCTCGGGGTTGCCCGAGACGATCTGGCTGAACCGGAAGAGCTCGTCCTCGACGTCACTGATGTTGCCCGACTTCTCCGCCGCGGAGAGCACCGCGTCGACGCCCAGGCGCTCGGTGGCGTCCAGCAGGTCGACGGGCCGCGACCAGCGACCGGCGACGAGCACGGCGACCGTGTCCGTCACCACGGTGGAGACCTTGCCGCCGAGCAGCGACACGATGAGATCCGCGCGGTCCGATCCGGACCGGGACGGGTCGGTCAGCGCCCGCCGCAGCCGCGGCTCGGCTCGGAGCAGCGCCGCCACCGACAGCAGATCGTCGGCGGCCTTGGTGCGGTCGGCGGCCGTCGCCTTGGCGGTGCCGGCCGCGAACTTGTCCGCGGCCGCGCCGTACGACTCACGGCCGACGGTCGGCGCCGGCATCAGCGCCGCCCGCCGCGCGGGGCGGGGGGGTGGTGCTCGGCGATGAACCGGTCGTCCGTGCCGCGGGGGCGGGGCGCGTCGGCCAGCGACTCGCCCACGCAGCGGGCGGCCA
>NZ_JBFAZH010000364.1:0-6586 GCF_040681735.1 Actinoplanes sp. NPDC051633
GGCCGGCCACACCGGGATTTCGACGCAGCCGCTTAAGTGACCGACATCTCCGGAAAGGATCGCAGCAATGGTCGAGGTGCCAGAGAACCTGCGGCTGACGGCCGCGGATAACCCCGAGGTCGAGCAGTGGGTGGCCGGCCTGCCGGGTGTGGTCGACGAGCTGGTCGCACGCTGGGGCCTGCGGCTGGGTGAGCCCTACCGGCCCGGTGGGTCGGCGTCCTGGGTGGCGCCGGCCGGCGACGGGCGGGTGCTCAAGGTGGGGTGGCTGCATGACGAGGCGCTGCACGAGGCGGACGGGTTGCGCGCCTGGGACGGGCGCGGCACCGTCCGGCTGCTGGCCGACGACAGGTTCGGCGAGACGTGCGCATTGTTGCTCGAGGCGTGCGAGCCGGGCACGACGTTGCGGACGGCGCTGCCACCCGCCGAGCAGGACGAGATCGTCGCCGGGATCCTGCCCCGGCTGTGGATCGAGCCGGCGCTCGGGCATCCGTTCCGGACGCTCGGGCAGATGTGCGAGATGTGGGCGCGAGATTTCGACCCGATGGGTACGCCGGACGCCGGGCTCGCCCGCACCGGCCTCGAGACCTGGCTCGAACTGCCCGCAACGGCAGACCGGTCTGTGCTGCTGTGCACCGACCTGCATCCCGACAACGTCCTGGCCGCCCAGCGCGAGCCGTGGCTGGTCGTGGACCCGAAGCCCTACCTCGGCGACCCTGCCTACGAGCCGACGCAGCACATGTTCAACTTCCGCGACCGGCTGTTCGCCGACCCCGGCGCCTTCGCGGACCGGATGGCGGGGTTGCTCGACCTCGACGCTCAGCGGGTGCGGCAGTGGCTCTTCGCCCGATGCGTGCTCGAGGCCGACGAGTGGGCGCCCCTCTGGGACGTGGCCCGCCGGCTGGCGCCCTGAGCCAACCAAACCAGGCTGATCACACCCAGACGGCCGTACCGTCGATCCGCCTCGAGGAGAGCACGTGGCAGCCCATCGCCGAGGCGGTGCGCAGGATCGTCTCGCGGGCGCGCACCACGTCCTCCGGCGGATACGCGACGCGGATCTGGTGCCCGTACGCCGTCTCGTAGGTCAGCCGCCACCCGAGATCGGTCGCCACGAAGTGGTCCTGCCGAGTGTCCTCGTCCCGGAAGCCGCCGCGGTCGGCCGTCGGCGCGAGCGCCTCGCGAAGGATCCGCAGCCGCTCGTCGTAGCCGAGCCGCCCGTCGGTCAGCCGCACGTAGACGTGGTCCAGGTCGGCGGGCTGGTCGAACCACGGGTCGACCGCGGTGAGCAGGTACGCGGCGGCGCCACCGTCATGCCGCTCGTAGAAGGCGCCGCGCGGTGTCCACACGATCACCGGCCACTCGTCCGGCGGACCCTCGGTGAGCCAGCACAACCGGTCGCCGTTGCTCGTGCCACCCCAGACGAGGAGGCCGCCGGGCTCGGGAAACAACGGGTACCGGTAGTCCGACGGGAACTCCGCGCGCTCCTCGGCCTCGATGTCGACGACGCTCGCCTCGTCGACGATCGAGGGCCCGCCGTCGCCGAAGGGCGAATACGCGTACGCGAGGCTGCCGAACTCACCGCGCCCGTACCTCTCGATCAGGATCTTGAAGTCGGCCGGAAGGCCGCAGCCCAGCGCAGCCTCGACCGCGGCCCAATCACCCCGCGCGTCGATCGGCGCCGCCGGCGGCGGGACCCTGAGCAGCAGATCGTCGGTGGTCGGGCTCATCGAACCTCCATGGCCGGGGATGGTATCTATCCGGCGGCCGCGGTGTAGCGCCGCGCCAGCTCGCGGAGCAGGTCGCGCAGCTCGGGCGGGTCGAGCACCTCGAAGTCGATGTTCAGGCTGGTCAGGAACCCGACCAGGTTACTCAGCGACTGGGCGCCCGTCTCGAAGATGCAGGTCCCGTCGGTCTCCTCGGTGAGCAGGCCGGCCGCGGCCGGGAGCTGGACGGCCGACACCGGTGCGTGCAGCCGGACCCGCGCCGGGTGCGCCCACGCCAGGGATCCGGTGCCGCGGACCACGTGGCGGGCGGCGTCGTCGGGTGGCTCGCGCGGCGTGAAGCGGGGGCCGGTCGGCATCAGCGGGGTGATGCGGTCGGCGCGGAAGGTGCGCCAGTCCTCGCGGTCGAGGTCCCACGCGAGCAGGTACCAGCGGCGGCCGGTGTAGACGAGACGATGCGGCTCGGTTCGGCGCACCGCGTCGCGGTGGGTGAAGCGCAGAATCAGGTTGCTGTGGCAGGCCTCCGCGATGGTGCTCAGCACCTCGGCGTCCACAGTGGGCATTGTGCCGGGTGCCGACACGGCGGCCCGGAACGCGTCGAGCCGGTGGCGTAACCGGGCCGGCAACGTGCGCTCGAGTTTGGTCAGGGCGCGCAGGGACGTCTCCTCCAGCCCGGTGACCGTGCCGCCCGCCGCGACCCGTAGACCCACCGCCACGGCGACCGCCTCGTCGTCGTCGAGCAGCAGCGGGGGCATCGCCGTGCCCGGGGCCAGGCGGTATCCGCCGGTGATGCCGGTGCTGGAGCTCACCTCGTACCCGAGGATCCGAAGCCTTTCGATGTCGTTGCGGATCGTCCGCGTCGTCACGTCCAGCCGGCTCGCAAGGTCGGCTCCGGACCAGTCGCGGCGCACCTGGAGCAGCGACAACAACCGAAGCAGGCGCACCGACGTGTCCAACATTTCTCGAGTCTGCCAGAACTTGCGGAACCGGAGCTTCCGCAGTGACCTCTAGCGTTGCGGGCATGAGAGGTTTCGCGACTTTGAACATCTGGGCAGACGACGTCGAGGCGGCCGAGAAGTGGTACGCCGAGTTCCTCGGCCAGGACGCCTACTTCCACCGCAACGGGCCGGACGGCAAGCTCGCCTACGCCGAGTTCCGGATCGGCGACTTCGAGGCCGAACTCGGCATCATCGACCGGCGGTGGGCGCCGGCCGCATCGGTTGCCGGGCCGGGCGGCGCGATCATGCACTGGCACGTCGATGACCTGGAGGGCACCGTCGAACGGCTGCTCGCGCTGGGTGCGAAGGAGTACCAGAAGATCACACCGCAGGGCGACTCCGGCTTCGTGACGGCGTCGGTGGTCGACCCGTTCGGCAACGTGCTCGGCGTCATGACGAACCCCCACTACGTCGCGATCACGGATGGTGTGAAGAACCCGCAGTAATGTCGAAGCGTGCCTGACATGCCTCCGAAGCTGGCCGAGATCGTCGACGAGTTCGCGTCCGCGCCGCGTGATGTGGTGCTCGAGATGTTGCTCGAGTTCTCCGATGCGGTGCCGCCGCTGCCGCCCGGGCTCGCCTCCCATGAGGGCATGGAGCAGGTCCCCGAGTGTCAGACGGCGTTCTTCCTGCGGGCCGAGGTGCAGCCGGACAAGACGGTCCGGACGTACTTCGACTGCCCGCCGGAAGCGCCGACCACCAGGGCCTTCGCCGGCATCCTGGCCGAGGGTCTCGCCGACGCGACACCCGGCGAGATCCTGGCGGTGCCCGACGATCTCTATGCACAGATGGGGCTCGGCCAGGCGATCAGCCCGCTGCGGATCCGCGGTGGGACGGCGATCCTGGGCAGGTTGAAGCGTCAGGTACGCGAGCAGTCGGAGTAAGCATGGACATCCAGGTCTGGTCCGACATCGTCTGCCCGTGGTGCTACCTGGGCAAGCGCCGGCTCGAGGAGGCACTGCGCGGCGACAGCGTGACCACGGTGACCTATCGGGCGTTCCAACTCGATCCGACGCCGGTGCTGGCGCCGGTGCCGCTCACGGAGGCGCTCGCCGCCAAGTTCGGCGGGCCGGCCCGCGCGGAGCAGATGTTCGGCCACGTGCGGTCGATCGCGGCCGGTGACGGGCTCGAGCTCAACTTTGACCGGGCGATCGCGGCGAACAGCTTCGACGCCCACCGGCTGATCGCGTGGGCGGCGGCCCAGGGCCGCCAGTCGGCGATGCTGGAGGCGCTGCAGGTCGCGCACTTCACCGATGGCGTGGACATCGGTTCGCACGCTGCGCTGGGCCGGGTGGCGGGTTCGATCGGCTTCGACGCGGCCGCTGCGCTAGCTTTTTTGAGTACGCGTGAGGGCACCGACGAGGTGAACGCCGACTTCCAGGCCGCGCGCGACTTCGGCATCACCAGCGTGCCGACGTTCGTGATCGACGCGCGCTACGCCGTCCAGGGCGCCCAGGAGGTCTCGGTGTTGCGGTCGGCGTTCGCCGAGATCCGCCGGCGCGAGTCGATCCCGTCATGACGGCCGTTCCGCGGTTGACCCATGTGCGCGTGAACGTGCGCAGTCTCCCGCGGGCGATCGAGTGGTATGCGCAGCTGTTCGGGGTTCGGCCGGAGGGTCACTGGCCGCCGGCCGCACCGACGTACGTGCACTTCACCCTCGGACCCGCGCAGTTCGCCCTGGGTGAGTACGAGCCGGCGCCCAGCGTCGACACGCCCTACGGCACTCGGAAGTTCACGATCCGCGACCCCGACGGCAATGAGCTCGGCTTCGTCCAGAGTTGATCTTCTGGTTTCACGTGGAACGGGCGAGGCCGTCGATCACCACGGCGTTCGGCAGCGCGCCCAGTGCCGGGCCGGCGATGGCGATCTTGCTGTGGCGTACGCCCGAGCCGATGATCACGTGGGGCTGGGCGCCGATGCGGGCGTCGACCAGCACCGGCCAGTCGTGAGGCAAGCCGATCGGGGTGATGCCGCCGTACTCCATGCCGGTTAGCCGCACCGCGTCGTCCATCGGTGCGAAGCTCGCCTTGCGCACGTCCAGTTGCTTGCGGACCACGCCGTTCACATCCGCGCGGGTGGTGGCGAGCACGACACAGGCCGCGTATCGGGTGACCTCACCGCGGCGGCCGGCCACGATCACACAGTTGGCCGACTGCTCGAGCCCGATGTCGTAGGCCTCGCAGAACGCCGCGGTGTCCGCCAACTCCGAGTCGATCGGCGCGACCAGGACCTGGTCACCGTCCACGGGCGCGTCGGGGGGCCACACCTCCAGGGCGGCCGCGACCGGCTTGCCGAGCAGATCGAGCCGGGACAGGGCGGGTTCGAGCTTCAAGCTTCCCATCACGAGGTCATCCTCGCTCAATACCGTCCGGCCAGGTAGTCCCGCCACGTACGGGTGCCGCGCGGTGACGCATCGGTGGTCAAGGCGCCGGCGCGGATCTCACGGCCGAAGCGGCCGGGGATGTGGATCGGCCAGATCGGGCGGCGCGAGTGGCGGGCCTCCAGCCACTGTTTCGTCAGCTGTTCGAGGGTCAGACGTTCCGGGCCGGCGATCTGCTCGGTAGCGCCCGTGGCGCCGCCGGACAGCAACTCGGCGATGCGATCGGCCACGTCCTCGACCGCGACCGGCTGGAAGACCAGGCGGCGGTCGATCAGCACCGGGCCGAGCTTGCTCGACGCGCGGAGCAACGTCTCGATCAGCGAGGGGAACTGGGCGGCCCGCAACACCGTGAACGGGACGCCACTCGCCCGGACGACAGCCTCCGTCTCCAGCTTGATCTTGTAGTACGACAGGGGAACCCGGTCGATGCCGATGATCGAGATGTAGAGGACGTGTCGCACGCCGGCGGCCCGGGCGGCCTCGAGCAGGCGGCGGGTGCCCTCGATGTCGGTGCCGCGGGTCTTCGTGGGGGACGACGCCAAGTGGACGATCGCCTCGACACCCTCGACCGCCTCGCGGAGACCCGTACCCGTCAAAAGGTCGGCAGCGACCCACCCGGGCCGCGCCCGCCGGCTCATCGGCCGCACCTCATGGCCGTCCGCGACCAGCCGCGGAACCACCGCGGACCCCAGAGTTCCGCTCGCTCCCGTCACGAGAATCACTCGCCCACCCTATTTCGAACCCGGCCTCAGACCGAGGCCGATCCTGCCGACTCTCAGAGGGTGTGGGGGAGCGACGCAGCGCACGCGTAGGCACGGTGAGTGGCCTCGCCCTGCTCGCCGGCGGAACAGCGGTCGCGGCTGTGGCCGGTGGGGCGCACTCGATCTTCGCCACGATCCTGCTCGGGATGCTGACGGTGGGCATGGGTCACGCCCTGCTCGAAGAGATCCGGCGCCAGGCGCGCCGGTCGATGGCCGGCTGGGCCACCCACGACACGGTGAACGCGGTGCTGCTGGCGGCGTGGGCGGCGGGCGCGCTGATCACAACGGTCTTGGCCGTGATGCCGGCGTCGGTGCGGGCCGTGGGGGTGCTGCTTTCTTTGGGGTACGCGCTGAGCTGCGGCTACTTCGTCCTGGAGCGTCGCCGCACGGTCACCGCGGCTACGGAGACCGTGCCGGAACCGCCGGCGGCGCCTTCCGCGGCCGCGCCGCTCACGGCCCGGCCGCCCATCACCTGACTCTTTCCTCGACGGCCTGAGGCTCGTCGGTGCCGCCTTTGTGTGGCTTGGCCGGGTTGCCGTTGTCATCGCGTTGGGCTGGGCGGCTGTGCGGCGGGCTGGGCTTTGTGTGGCCGGTTGCCGTGGTCGTCGGGTCGACGGCTTGGTTGTCGGCTGGCCGCGTTGCGGTGTCATCGCGTCGGGGTGGGCGGCCATGCGGTGTGGGTGGTGGGTTGGGGTTGGTGGGGCCGGGTTGCGGTGGTTGTCGGGTTGG
>NZ_JBFAZH010000365.1:0-6531 GCF_040681735.1 Actinoplanes sp. NPDC051633
CGACGCCCCCGGTGTCTATCGCTTCCGCGATCCCCAGGGCCGGGTGATCTACGTCGGCAAGGCGAAAAGTCTGCGGAGCCGGCTCAATTCGTACTTCGCCGACACCTGGTCGTTGCACGCGCGCACACAGCAGATGGTCACCACCGCGGGGGCGGTCGACTGGGTGACGGTCGGCAGCGAGGTCGAGGCGCTCCAGCTGGAGTACACCTGGATCAAGGAGTTCGACCCGCGGTTCAACGTCAAGTACCGCGACGACAAGTCGTATCCGTTCCTGGCCGTGACCCTGAACGAGGAGTATCCGCGCCTGCAGGTGATGCGGGGCGCGAAGAAGAAGGGCGTGCGGTATTTCGGGCCGTATTCGCACGCGTGGGCCATCCGCGAGACCCTCGACCTGCTGCTCCGCGTCTTCCCGGCGCGCACCTGCTCGGCCGGTGTCTTCAAGCGCGCCGGGCAGATCGGCCGGCCGTGCCTGCTCGGCTACATCGGCAAGTGTTCGGCGCCCTGCGTCGGGTCGGTGAGCGCCGACGAGCACCGCAACATCGTGCTGGACTTCTGCGACTTCATGGCGGGCAAGACCGACACGTTCGTCAAGCGGCTCGAGCACGAGATGCTCAACGCCTCCGAGCAGCTCAACTTCGAGCACGCCGCCCGGTTGCGCGACGACATCGCGGCCCTGCGCCGGGCAATGGAGAAGCAGACGGTGGTGTTCGGCGACGGCACCGACGCCGACGTGGTGGCCTTCGCGGAGGATCCGCTGGAGGCTGCGGTGCAGGTCTTCCACGTCCGCGACGGCCGCATCCGCGGTCAGCGCGGCTGGGTGGTGGAGAAGGTGGAGGATCTCACCACCGGTGACCTGGTGCACCACTTCTGCGTCCGGATGTATGGCGACGAGCAGGGCGGCGACGTGCCCCGGGAGCTGCTCGTCCCGGAGCTGCCCGAGGACTCCGCGGCGCTGGCCGAGTGGCTCGGCGACAAGCGCGGCGGCCCGGTGCGCCTGCGGGTGCCGCAGCGCGGTGACAAGCGGTCGCTGATGGAGACGGTGTCGCGCAACGCCGGCGAGTCCCTGGCCCGGCACAAGTTGCGCCGGGCCGGCGACCTGACCACGCGCAGCAAGGCGCTCGACGAGATCGCCGACGCCCTGGGCATGGAGACGGCGCCGCTGCGGATCGAGTGCTTCGACGTGTCGCAGATCCAGGGCACCGACGTGGTGGCCAGCATGGTCGTCTTCGAGGACGGCCTGCCGCGCAAGAGCGAGTACAGGCGGTTCGCGGTGCGGGGCAACGCGGACGGCAGCGGCACCGACGACCTGGCGGCGATGAGCGAGGTGATGCGCCGCCGGTTCGCGCGGTACAAGGCGGAGGCCGGGCCGGCCCCGATCGAGCCCGTCGACGAGCCCGCCGACGAGCCCGCCGACGAGCCCGTTGAGCCCGGCGAGCCCGGCGAGGCCGGTGACACCAAGGAGCTGCCCGGCATCGACCCGCTGACCGGCAGGCCGCGGCGGTTCGCGTACCCGCCGCAGCTGGTCGTCGTGGACGGTGGCCAGCCCCAGGTCAACGCGGTGGCGGCCGTTCTGTCCGACATGGGCATCACCGACGTCGCGCTGTGCGGGCTGGCCAAGCGGCTCGAGGAGGTCTGGCTGCCGGGCGACGACTTCCCGGTGATCCTGCCGCGCACCTCCGAGGCGCTCTACCTGCTGCAGCGGGTCCGTGACGAGGCGCACCGCTTCGCCATCACATTCCACCGGCAGCGGCGGTCCAAGCGGATGACGGCCTCCGCCCTGGACAACATCCCGGGGCTGGGGGAGACGCGGCGCAAGGCACTGTTGCGGCAGTTCGGTTCGCTGAAACGGCTGGGGCAGGCCACGCCGGAGCAGATCGCCGAGGTTCCCGGGATCGGCCGGCGCACCGCCGAGGCCGTGCTCGCCGCGCTGGCGCCCGCGCCCAAGGAGGAGCCGGCGGGGGAGCAGGAGGAAGCAGCCGTCCCGGCCGGTGGGGCCGGGCGGACCAAGGCGGGCGCCAACCGCAACCGCGGCGCCAAGCCGGCGCGTCCGATCGGATAGTCGACAGAGATTCACCGGCCGGGATCCACCGGCCGGGCACGGGCCGGCCGACTTCGGCGTCTCCGGCGGGCGCCGTTCGGACTGGCCATAAGATGTTGTGTCCGCCCGTGTGGGCGGGCGAGTGATGCAGGAGGCGTGCGTGGCGGATCTGTCGGACGAGACTCTGGCCGAGGAGGACACCGACCTGGTGGTGGTCACCGGGTTGTCCGGCGGTGGCCGGAGCACGGTCGCCCGCGCGCTGGAGAACGTCGGCTTCTACGTCGTGGACAACCTGCCGCAGGCGTTGATGCTCGACATGGCACAGCTCGCCTTCCAGGCCGGCGGCGCAGCCCGGCGCACGGCGATGGTGCTGGATGTGCGCAGCCGCGCGTTCTCCACCGACCTGGCCGGTGCGGTGCGTGCGTTGAAGGACCGCGGGTTCTCGCCGCGTGTGGTGTTCGTGGACGCCGACGACGAGGTGCTGATCCGCCGCTTCGAGTCGGTGCGGCGCTCGCACCCGCTGCAGGGCGACGGGCGGCTGGCCGACGGCATCGCCGCCGAGCGCAAGCTGCTGGAGGAGGCCCGCGAGCAGGCCGATGTGATCATCGACACCAGCCACCTCAACGTCAATCAGCTGCGCCGCCGGGTGGAGGAGCTGTTCGGCGGCGAGGATGCCCGCAAGCTGCGGATCACCGTGCTGTCCTTCGGTTTCAAGTACGGCCTGCCGCCCGACGCCGACTACGTGATGGACGCCCGCTTCCTGCCGAACCCGTTCTGGGTGCCGGAGCTGCGTGACCACACCGGCCTGGAGGAGGCGGTCAGCGGCTACGTGCTGGGCCAGGAGGGCGCGTCGAACTTCGTGGGGACCTACGCCGAACTGATCGCGGCCACCGCACCCGGCTTCGAGCGTGAGGGCAAGCGTTACCTGACCGTGGCGGTGGGCTGCACCGGCGGCAAGCACCGCAGCGTCGCCATCGCCGAGGAGTTGACCAACAAGCTGCGCGACATCCGGCTGTCCGCACACACGTCGCACCGCGACTTGGGACGTGAGTGAGGAGCGCGGGAGTGACGGGCGGCGACCGCATGGCCTGGATCCCCAGGGATCCGGCGCATCCGCGTCTGCGGGTGGTGGCGTTCGGCGGCGGGCACGGGTTGAGCGCCTCCCTGCGCGGGCTGCGCCAGTGCGAGCCGGAGCTCGAGCTGGACATCACCGCCGTCGTGACGGTGGGCGACGACGGCGGGTCCAGCGGCCGGCTGCGCCGCGAGCGGGACGCGCAGCTGCCGCCCGGCGACCTGCGCCAGGCGCTCGCCGCGCTGGCCTCCGGCGACGAGAAGGCCCAGCGCACCGCCGCCCTGCTGCAGCACCGCTTCCAGGCGATCGGCGACGGCGACCCGGATCCACTGACCGGCCACGCGGTCGGCAATCTGCTGCTGCTCGGGCTGATGGAGCTGCTGGGCGACCCGGTCGAGGCGCTCGACCATGCCGCCGCGATGCTCGGCGCGCACGGCCGGGTGCTGCCGATGGCCCGGCGCGCGATCGGCATCGAGGCCGACGTCCGCGGCGGTGACCCGTCCCGGCCGGAGGAGACGGTGGTCGTTCGCGGTCAGCATCAAGTCGCGATCACGACGGGGCACGTCGAGGCGGTCCGCCTGGTGCCGGCCGCACCGCCCGCGTGCCGGCCGGCCCTCGCTGCGATCGCCGAGGCGGACTGGCTGATCTTCGGTCCCGGCAGCTGGTACACCAGTGTCCTGCCGCACCTGATGGCGCCGGAGCTGGCCCGGGCGATCGTGGACAGCCCGGCCCGCCGGCTCATCACGCTCAACCTGGCGCCGGACAACGAGACGCTCGGCATGTCGGTCGCCGACCATCTGGGGGAGCTGCACCGATATCTGCCGGAGCTGCGCGCCGACGTGGTGCTGGCCGACGCGAAATGGGTGGGTGAACCCGAACCGGTGCATCACGCCGCGGAACGGCTCGGTGCACGGCTCGTGTTGGCACCACTGGCCGTTGCGGACGGCAGCCCGAGGCATGATCCTGAGTCGTTGGGCGTTGCACTGGTGCCTGTCCTGGGTGCCGCTCGTTAAGCATCTGGCGTACGACACACGTAGTTCAAGATCCGGCGCATGAGGTGACGAAGACGATGGCGATGACGGCAGCAGTCAAGGACGAGCTGAGCCGGGTCGACGTACCCAAGCCCTGCTGCCGGCGGGCGGAGATGGCCGCCCTGCTGCGCTTCGCGGGCGGACTGCACATCGTCTCCGGCCGCGTCGTGGTCGAGGCCGAGTTGGACACCGGCGCGGTCGCCCGGCGGCTGCGGCGGGAGATCGCCGACGTGTACGGCTACCCGAGCGAGGTGCACGTGCTCGCCTCCGGCGGCCTGCGCAAGGGCAGCCACTACATCGTCCGGATCGTCAAGGACGGCGAGGCGCTGGCCCGGCAGACCGGCCTGCTGGACGTCCGCGGCCGGCCGGTCCGTGGCCTGCCGCCGCACGTGGTCTCGGCCAACGTGTGCTGCGCGGTGGCCGCTTGGCGCGGTGCCTTCATGGCGCACGGCTTGCTCACCGAGCCCGGCCGGTCCAGCGCACTGGAGATCACCTGCCCCGGCCCGGAGGCCGCGCTGGCCCTGCGCGGCGCCGCCCGCCGCCTCGGCATCACCGCCAAGGAGCGCGAGGTGCGCGGCGTGGACCGCGTGGTGATCAAGGACGGCGACGCGATCTCCGCCCTGCTCACCCGCATCGGCGCGCACGGCAGCGTGCTGGCCTGGGAGGAGCGCCGGGTCCGCCGCGAGGTGCGTGCGACGGCCAACCGGCTGGCGAACTTCGACGACGCGAACCTGCGCCGCTCGGCCCGCGCGGCGGTGGCCGCGGCGGCCCGGGTCACCCGCGCGCTGGAAATCCTCGCCGACGAGGCGCCCAACCACCTGACCAGCGCCGGCCGGCTGCGCCTGGAGCACCGGCAGGCCTCGCTCGAGGAGCTGGGCGCCCTGGCCGACCCGCCGCTGACCAAGGATGCGATCGCCGGACGTATAAGGCGTCTGCTCGCCCTGGCCGACAAGCGGGCCCGTGACCTGGGCATTCCGGACACCGAGGCGGCTGTGACCCCGGACATGATGGTCGTCTAGCGGCCCGGATAAGGTATGTGCGACGGCGATGGTGCCGGGCACATGGCATGGACCGCGCTGCTCCGACTCGTTCACGGGGGGCGGCCGCGGCGGCCACACGAAACTCGCCGGCCGAGGAGATGACAGGTCGGCCTAGTACGAGGAGATCCTGTGACCATCCGGGTTGGCATCAACGGCTTCGGCCGTATCGGCCGCAACTTCTTCCGGGCCGTGCTCGCGTCCGGCGCGGACATCGAGGTCGTCGCCGTTAACGACCTGACCGACAACGCCACGCTGGCACACCTGCTGAAGTACGACTCGATCCTGGGTCGCCTGCCGCACGAGGTGAAGGCCACGGCCGACGAGATCACCGTCGGCGGCAAGACCTTCAAGGCGTTCGCGGACCGTGACCCGGCCAACCTCAAGTGGTCGGACGTCGGCGCCGACGTGGTCATCGAGTCGACCGGCTTCTTCACCGACGCCACCAAGGCCAAGGTGCACGCCGACAACGGCGCGAAGAAGGTCATCATCTCGGCGCCGGCCAAGAACGAGGACATCACGATCGTGATGGGCGTCAACGACAACCTCTACGACGCCGCGAAGCACACGGTCATCTCCAACGCCTCCTGCACCACGAACTGCCTGGCCCCGATGGCCAAGGCGCTGCACGACGCGATCGGGATCGAGAAGGGTCTGATGACCACGATCCACGCGTACACGCAGGACCAGAACCTGCAGGACGGCCCGCACAAGGACCTGCGCCGCGCCCGCGCCGCCGCGCTCAACGTCGTGCCGACCTCGACCGGCGCCGCCAAGGCGATCGGCCTGGTCATGCCCGAGCTCAAGGGCAAGCTCGACGGCTTCGCGATGCGCGTGCCGATCCCGACCGGCTCGGCCACCGACCTCACCTTCACCGCGTCCCGCGAGACCTCGGTCGACGAGGTCAACGCCGCGGTCAAGGCCGCCGCCGAGGGTGCGCTGAAGGGCTACCTGACCTACACCGAGGACGAGATCGTCTCCAGCGACATCGTCACCGACCCGTCGTCCTGCATCTTCGACGCCGGCCTCACCAAGGTGATCGGCGACCAGGTCAAGGTCGTCGGCTGGTACGACAACGAGTGGGGCTACTCGAACCGCCTCGTCGACCTGGTGAAGCTGGTCGGCTGACGTTGAAGACTCTCGACGACCTGCTCGGCGAGGGTGTCTCGGGCCGGCGGGTGCTGCTGCGCGCCGACCTGAACGTCCCCTTCGACAAGAACGACAGCTCGGTCATCAGCGACGACGGCCGCATCCGCGCGGTGCTGCCGACGATCGTCGCGCTGCGCGACGCCGGCGCCAAGGTGATCGTGTGCTCGCACCTCGGCCGGCCCAAGGGCGCGCCGGACCCGAAAT